>NZ_SDIG01000112.1:0-21891 GCF_004122755.1 Streptomyces sp. TM32 | reverse complement strand
GTCAACACCGCCGAGGCCCCCGCCCCCACCGGCCGCCGGCGCGGTCGCCCCAGTCCCGCCGAGGAGGCCGCGAGCCCGTCGGTGCCCGCGCAGGGCGCGCCTGCCGCGCCGCAGCACCGTCAGCCGCTGCCGCCCGCCGCCGAGGACGACGGGCACGCCGCCGGGCACTCCCAGGGCAGGGCGTTCAGCGTGCGGACGCTCGGGCAGGGCGTGCCGTTCGCGCAGCAGATCGCCGACCAGCAGCGTCCGGGGCCGCCCCCCGGCAGCACCCCGCCCGGCGGTACGTCCGCCGGTTCGGGGCGCCGCCGTAAGCTCGCCGCGCCGCCGCAGGAGGGTGAGCGGTCGACGGCCGCCGGGCCCGCGGCGGCCGAGCAGCCTCCGCACCCCGGGGCACCGCCGCAGCAGCAGCCGCAGCACCCGCCGGCCGGCCCGCCGCAGCCGCATCTGCTGGACGCGAGCGAGGGCCGGGCCTTTGCGATCTCCGCGCCCGATGAGGGCAGCGAGGGCCCCGAGCCGCTGGACGGTCCGAACGGCGCCATAGAGGTGGTGGACCGTCAGCCGATGCCCAGGGACGACGAGCTGCCGCCGGAGCCGCTGGACAATCCGCGCCGGCTGCTGGTCTGGCCGGCGCCGGACGGCGCCACCCAGCAGGCGCTCAGCGACCGCGGCTACCGCCCGGTGATCGTCAACTCCCGGGAAGAGGTGGACGCCCAGATCGCCGCGTACCCGGCGGCGCTCTTCGTCGACCCGCTGACCGGGCCGATCACCCGCACCGCGCTGCAGTCGCTGCGTCAGGCGGCGGGCGCGGCCAAGGTCCCGGTCCTGGTGACGGCCGGGCTGGGGCAGGCCACCCGGGAGGCCGCGTACGGCGCCGATCCGGCCGTGCTCCTCAAGGCGCTGGCCCCGCGCGACAGTGAGGTGCATCCGCCGCGGGTGCTGCTGATCGAGCAGAACGACGACATCGCGACCGCCCTGACCACCTCGCTGGAGCGGCGCGGGATGCAGGTCGCACGGGCCTCCGCGGACGCCGACGCGGTCACCCTCGCCACGCAGACGCGGCCGAATCTGGTCGTGATGGACCTGATGCAGGTGCGCCGCCGGCGGGCCGGCATCGTCGACTGGCTGCGCGCCAACGGGCTGCTCGACCACACCCCGCTGGTCGTCTACACCTCCGCCGACATGGATCCGGCGCAGCTGCCCCGGCTGGCCGTCGGTGAGACGGTGCTCTTCCTGGCGGAGCGCTCCACGAGCGCCGAGGTCCAGGCCCGCATCGTCGACCTGCTCGCCAAGATCGGCACGAACTGACGACGGCCGGCGGGCCGGGCGCCCACGCCGCGGACGCCCGGCCCCGGAGCACCGCTCACGGCCGTGGGCTCACGCCAGCAGGGTGACCTCCAGCTGCCCGTCCGCGTACTGCTTGCGCAGCACCTTCTTGTCGAACTTGCCCACGCTCGTCTTGGGCACCGCCGGGATCACCGCCCAGCGCTCCGGCAACTGCCAGCGCGCGACCCGCTCGCCGAGGAACGCCTTCAGCTCCTCGTAGCCGATGGTCACGCCCTCGTTGAGCACCACCGTCGCCAGCGGCCGCTCGCCCCACTTGTCGTCCGGTACGGCCACCACCGCGGCCTCCAGGACATGCGGGTGTGCCATCAGGTGGTTCTCCAGCTCGACCGAGGAGATCCATTCGCCGCCGGACTTGATGACGTCCTTGGCCCGGTCGGTCAGCGTCAGATAGCCGTTCGGGGTGATCGTGCCGACGTCGCCGGTACGCAGCCAGCCGTCGGGGCTGAACTTGTCCTCCGGGCGCAGCGGTTCGCCCTGCGCACCGCCGTAGTAGGCACCGGCGATCCACGGACCGCGGACCTCCAGTTCGCCGGCGGCCCGGCCGTCCGAGGGAAGCCGCTCGCCGTCCGGGCCGATCAGCCGGGCCTCCACGGAGGCGGGGAAGCGGCCCTGGGTGGCGCGGTAGGCCCACTCCTCGTCGCCGCTGACCCCGGCCGGCGGGTGGGAGACGCTGCCCAGCGGCGAGGTCTCGGTCATCCCCCAGGCGTGCACGACACGGATGCCGTGGCGCTCCTCGAAGCCGCGCATCAGGGCGGGCGGGCAGGCCGAGCCGCCGATGACGACGGTCCGCAGGCAGGCGACATCGCGCTTCGTGGCGTCCAATTCGGCGAGCAGGCCCTGCCAGATGGTGGGCACGGCGGCGCCGACGGTGGGCCGTACGGTCTCGATCATCTCGGCCAGCGGCGCGGGCTGCAGGAAGCGGTCGGGCATCAGCAGGGACGCGCCGGCCATGAACGCGGCGTGCGGCAGGCCCCAGGCGTTGACGTGGAACATCGGCACGACCGGGAGGGTGATGTCGCGCCCGGTGAGGGCGAACGCCTCGGCGGTGTTGACCTGCAAGGAGTGCAGGTAGAGCGAACGGTGGCTGTACAGCACGCCCTTGGGGTCGCCGGTGGTTCCGGAGGTGTAGCAGAGCGCCGCGGCCTCCCGCTCGTCGATCTCGGGCCAGGCGTAGCTCTCCGGCCGTCCGGCGAGCAGCTCCTCGTAGTCGTGGACCCGCGCCGTGATGCCGTCCAATACGGAGCGGTCACCGGGGCCGACGACAACGACGTGCGCCACGTTCGGCAACTTCGCGAGCAGCGGGGCGAGCAGCGGTAGCAGGCTGCCGTTGACGAGGACGACGCGGTCCTCGGCGTGGTTGATGATCCATACCAACTGCTCGGCGGGCAGCCGCAGGTTGAGCGTGTGCAGCACCGCCCCCATGGAGGGGATCGCGAGATAGGCCTCCATGTGCTCCGCGTTGTTCCACATGAGGGTGGCGACCCGTTCGTCGTCGGCCACGGACAGCTCCTCGCGCAGCGCATGCGCCAGCTGTGCGGCCCGGCGGCCGATCTCGGCGAAGGTGCGCCGGTGCGGGTCCCCCTCGGTCCAGGTGATGACCTGCGACTCACCGTGAACCGTCGCCCCGTGGGCCAGGATTCGCGAGACGGTGAGCGGTACGTCCTGCATCGTGCTGAGCACCGGGTGCCTCCGCTGTGCTACGGGCGGTTAGTGGTGCTGCGATTGTCGGCGCATACCGCGTGGTATGTCACGCCCTCCGGAGTGTGTTCTTGCCCGCTCATGACCGGATGCGGCCACGGACGGGTTCGCCGGGCCCACCCCTCGATTCTCCCGTTCACCCACAGGGATGGCCCTGTCGGCACGTTGCTTGTGCCGTCTCCGCGCGCGCAGCACGCTGGCGATCACTGAGGATCCCCGGAAACCCCGGCGCTCGTTCTTCTCTTCTGCGTTTCTCTTCCGATCCCTCTTCTGACAGGAGCGTCCTATGCGCCCCCACCTCGGCCGTTGCCTCGTCCTTGCCGCCCTGGGCGGGATCGGTGCGCTCGCCTGCGGCACCGCTCAGGCGGCCCCGCAGGCCGCACCGGCCCCGCGTGCGGCCGGCGACGGCCCCTCGGTCGGCCGCCCGTTGTTCGCCGGGCAGTTCGACCCCGTCGGCGGGATGGGCGGCGGAGTGATCTCCGGCGGCGGCAAGCCGGCCTTCCTCAGGGCCGACGGCAGGCGGTAAGGACGAGGGCAGGCGGTGCCCCACGGACGCCGGTCGGCCTCATGAGGACCGGTCGGCCTCCGGGGTCACCGCCTGAAGGACCAGCACCGACAGATCGTCCTCGACCGGGCCGGTGCCGAAGTCGTGCGCGGCGCGCCGTACGTGCTCGGCGAGGGCCTTGGCACCCAGCCCCAGGCCCTCCCGCAGCACTTCCATCAGACCGTCGTTGTCGTCCAACTGCCAGTTGCCGCTGCGGCGTTCGGTGACCCCGTCGGTGACGCACAGCAGCGTCTCGCCCGGTGCGAGGGTGAAGGAGCTGGCCTGGAATTCGGTGCCCTCGTCGATGCCCAGCAGCATCTGCGGATCGGCGGCCGGCTCGACGGTGCCGTCGAGGAACATGTGCAGCGGTGGCGGGTGGCCGGCCGTGGCGACCGTGCAACGGGCCCCCGGTACGCCCGGGTCGACCTCCAGCTCGCCGTACAGCAGGCTCAGAAAGCGGGAGGTGGCCTGCTCGCCGCCCAGCTCCACCGCCTCGGCGCTCTCCTCCGCCATGGCCAGGTTCAACCGGCCGAGCACCGACTCGACGCCGTGGCCCTCACGGGCCAGCAGCCGCACCAGGTGGCGGGCCAGGCCGGTGACCGACATCGCCTCCGGGTCCTTGCCCTGGACGTCACCGAGCAGGAAGCACCAGCGGCGGTCGCCCATCGGGAAGACGTCATAGAAGTCGCCGCCGACGGTCTGGCCCTCGCCGTGCGGCTCGTAGACGATCGCCGTGTCGACACCGACGATGCTGGCGAGCGAGGCGGGCAGCTGCCGGCGCTGGAGCGCCAGGCTGATGGTGGTCTGCCGGGTGTACTGGCGGGCGGTGAGCACGGCTTGTGCGACCCGGCGCGCCACGTCCTCGACCATCCGCACCACGGTGTCGGTCATCTGGAGGTGCCCCGCCCGCCCGAGCAGCAGCACGCCCTGGTCGGTGTCCCGGGCGACGAGGGGAAAGGCGAGCGCCGACCCGCCCGTGGAGGACGCGCCGGCGGACTCCGGCCAGGGCCAGGGGATGCCGGCGGTGCGGACGACCTCGGTCGGCGGGTCCCGCTCCAGGTCGTCGCGGAGCGGGACGATCCGCCGCTCGTCGACGTGCCAGACCCGGGACAGCTGCATGCCGCCGCCCTCGGTGGTCAGCCAGATCGCGCACCAGTCGGCGAGCCGGGGCACCAGCAGCTGGGCGGCGAGCGCGGTGACCATGTCCTGGTCGAGCTGCCCGGCCAGCAGCTCGCTGGTCTCGGCGAGGAAGGACGGGCCGCCGCGGTCGGCCCATTCGGCGGCGGACCCGGACCGGCGGGCGCGCTCGCGCACGGTGTGATCCAGCGGTGCGGGAGGTGCGGCGCCGAGGCTGTCGAGCTGGGGAAGCGGGCTTCCGGCGGTGCCGGGCTCGCCCTCGGTGGCCTCCAGCCGGAACCAGACGGTCTTCACCGCCTTGCGGTAGGTCACGCCCCAGGACTCCGCCAGCGCGCTCACCAGCTGGAGCCCGTACCCCGGCTCTCCGCTGCGGGCGTCCACCCCGCCGCGTACCCGCCGGGAGGGGTGGCGGTCGGAGACCTCCATGACGACGCCCACCCGGGCCCGCCCCCGTCGCGCGCCCTCGCCCTCCTCGCCCGGCCGGACGTACTCCAGGCGGCAGGTCACATCGATATCGGTGCCGGCATACATCACGGCGTTGGTGACCAGCTCGCTGGTGAGCAGGACGGCGTCATGGATCAGCTCCTGGCTGATCGCCGCCGCTCCGGGCCCGGCCGTGGCGGGTGGTGCGGCCGCCCGTTCGGAGAGCAGCGCCCGTACGAACTTGCGCGCACCGGCCGCGGCAAGCTGGTTGGCGGGCAAGCCTTTCCGGGAGACGGATTCCGTCATGGGCGGGGAGGACAGCGAGGTCACTGCACCCCCTGGATGTGCCGGGAAAATACATCTACGGGCGCTTTATACTATGTCATACCTGCCCAAATGGATCACTCTGCCCGACCGGACCCACTCCATATCGATCTTTGGGGGGATGGTGTGTCATGGCGCTCGACCCGACCCGGCGCGAGTCTGCTCCGCAACCCCCGGATCCCCCTGCGTCCGCACAGCCCACCGAGGCCCGCGAGAGCGCACAGCCCACGGAGACGCCCGGGCCCGCGCCGCCCGTCCGGCTCCCCGACCAGCCCCCGCCCGACGGGCAATGGGTGCGCGCCAGCGAGCTGCGGCCGCTGCTCGCGGTGATGAACGCGCTGCGCGACGGAGACTTCACCACACGTGTACAGAGCACGCCGGACGGCGGCTCCGCGGACCCCGTGCTGGCCGATATGGCCGGTGTCCTCAACCAGATCATCGCCCGCAACGAGCATCTGGCGTCCGAGCTCCAGCGCGTACGCGGCGAGGTCATCCGGCAGGGCCGGCTGGACGAGCGGATCTCCGCGAGCCCCGGCCAGGGGACCTGGACGACGAACATCGAGGCGGCCAACACCGTGCTGGAGGCGCTGGTGGTACCGCTCGCCAAGGCCACCCGGGTACTGGACGCGGTGGCCGACGGTGATCTGACCCAGCGCGTCGATCTGCACGACGGCAACCGCCAGCTCCGCGGCGATCTGCGCCGGCTGGGCAGCGGCGTGAACCGCATGGTCGACCAGCTGTCGCTGTTCACCGGCGAGGTCACCCGGGTCGCCCGCGAGGTCGGCACCGAGGGGCGGCTGGGCGGCCGGGCCAAGGTCCAGGGGCTCTCCGGCGACTGGCTGCACGTGACCGAGGCGGTCAACACCATGGCGTCGCGGCTGACGGCGCAGGTGCGCGACATCGCCGTGGTCACGACGGCGGTGGCCACCGGCGACCTGACCCAGCAGGTGACGGTGGAGGCCACCGGCGAGCTGCTGGAGCTGAAGCTGACCGTCAACAAGATGGTGGACCAGCTGCGGGCGTTCGCCGACGAGGTGACCCGGGTGGCCCGCGAGGTCGGCACCGAGGGCCAGCTCGGTGGCCGCGCGCAGGTCAGGGGCGTCTCCGGGGTCTGGAAGGACCTCACCGACAACGTCAACTTCATGGCGTCCAACCTGACCTGGCAGGTCCGCAACATCGCCCAGGTGACGACGGCGGTGGCCAACGGCGACCTGAGCCAGAAGATCACCGTGGATGCCCGGGGCGAGATCCTCGAACTGAAGTCGACGATCAACACGATGGTCGACCAGCTCTCCGCCTTCGCCGACGAGGTCACCCGCGTGGCCCGCGAGGTCGGCACCGAGGGCCGGCTGGGCGGCCGCGCGCAGGTCAGGGGCGTCTCCGGGGTCTGGCGAGACCTCACCGAGAGCGTCAACTTCATGGCCGACAACCTGACCTCCCAGGTCCGCAACATCGCTCTGGTCGCCACCGCCGTCGCGGAGGGCGACCTCGGCAAGACGATCACCGTCGAGGCCAAGGGCGAGATCCTCGAACTGAAGACGACGATCAACACGATGGTCGACCAGCTCTCCGCCTTCGCCGACGAGGTCACCCGCGTCGCCCGCGAGGTCGGCACCGAGGGAAACCTCGGCGGTCAGGCGCAGGTCAGGGGCGTCTCCGGGGTCTGGAAGGACCTCACCGACAACGTCAACTTCATGGCGCTCAACCTGACCTCCCAGGTCCGCAACATCGCCCAGGTGACCACCTCGGTGGCCAACGGCGACCTGTCGAAGAAGATCGACGTCGATGCCCGCGGCGAGATCCTGGAGCTGAAGGACACCGTCAACACGATGGTCCAGCAGCTGCGGGCGTTCGCGGACGAGGTGACCCGGGTGGCCCGCGAGGTCGGCACCGAGGGCCGGCTCGGCGGCCGCGCCCAGGTGCACGGCGTCTCCGGCGTCTGGAAGAACCTCACCGACAACGTCAACTCCATGGCCGACAACCTGACCTCCCAGGTCCGCAACATCGCCCAGGTCGCCACCGCCGTCGCCAAGGGCGACCTGTCGAAGAAGATCGACGTCGACGCCCGCGGCGAGATCCTGGAGCTGAAGACGACGATCAACACGATGGTCGACACCCTGTCCTCGTTCTCGTCCGAGGTGACCCGGGTGGCCCGTGAGGTCGGCAGCGAGGGGCAACTGGGCGGCCAGGCCCGGGTCGAGGGCGTCTACGGCACCTGGAAGCGGCTGACCACCAGCGTCAACGAGCTGGCGCTGAACCTGACCACACAGGTCCGCGCGATCGCCGAGGTGGCCAGCGCCGTCACCCAGGGCGACATGTCCGGCTCGATCACCGTGGACGCCAAGGGCGAGGTCGCCGCCCTGAAGAACAACATCAACCTGATGGTCGCCAACCTCCGCGAGACCACCCGCGCCAAGGACTGGCTGGAGTCCAACCTGGCCCGTATCGCCAGTCTGATGCAGGGCCACCGCGACCTGGTCGAGGTCGCCGATCTGATCCTGCGCGAGCTGACCCCGCTGGTGAACGCTCAGTTCGGCGCGTTCTTCCTGGCCGAGGCGGGTGCCGAGCCGGGCGAGGGACTGGAGTTGATCGCCGGGTACGGCACCGGACAGCCCGAGGGCCGCCGTTCCCTGCCGCGGCTGCGGCTGGGCACTCCCGGCTGGGGTCTGATCACCCAGGCCGCCATGGAGAAGAAGCGCATCGTGGTCGAGGCCGTCCCGCCCGACTACATCACCATCAGCTCCGGACTCGGGGCCTCGGCCCCCGCCAGCATCGTCATCCTCCCGATCCTCTTCGAGGACCAAGTGCTCGGCGTCATCGAGCTGGCCTCGTTCAGCCGGTTCAGCGAGGTCCACCTCGCCTTCATCGACCAGTTCGTGAACACCATCGGCGTCTCGATCAACACCATCATCGCCAACGCCCGTACGGAGTCCCTGCTGTCGGAATCCCAGCGCCTGACCGCCGAGCTCCGCCAGCGCTCGGACGAGCTCCAGCTGACGAACGCCGAGTTGGAGGAGAAGGCGGCACTGCTGGCCACCTCCTCGCAGTACAAGTCCGAATTCCTGGCGAACATGTCGCACGAGCTGCGCACCCCGCTGAACTCCCTGCTGGTGCTCTCCCGGCTCCTCGCCGACAACCCCGAGGGCCGGCTCTCCGCACAGGAAGTGGAGTTCGCCGTCACCATCCACCGCGCCGGCGCCGACCTGCTCCAGCTCATCAACGACATCCTCGATCTGTCGAAGATCGAGGCCGGGCGGATGGACGTCCACCCCAAGACCCTGCCGCTCATCAAACTCCTCGACTACGTCCGCGCCACCTTCAAGCCGCTCACCCTCGACCGCGGCCTGACCTTCGACGTCAAGGTCGGCGAGAACGTCCCCAAGGAACTCTTCTCCGATGAGCAGCGCCTCCAGCAGATCCTGCGCAACCTGCTGTCCAACGCCGTGAAGTTCACCTCCTCCGGCGGCGTGGAACTCATCGTCCAGCGGGTGTCGGGCGCGGACTTCGAGGAGGAAGCCCTGCGCAACGCGGACGACGTCATCGCGCTCTCCGTCAAGGACACCGGTATCGGCATCTCGCCGGAGAAACTCGACGGCATCTTCGAGGCGTTCCAGCAGTCCGACGGCACCACCAACCGCAAATACGGCGGCACCGGTCTCGGCCTCTCCATCAGCCGTGACATGGCCGCGCTGCTGGGCGGCCGGATCATCGCCGAGAGCAAGCCGGGCGTCGGTTCGACCTTCACCCTGTACGTGCCCGCGCGCTACACCGGACCCTCCGCCACCACGGCGGCCCCTGTCGGGCCCCTCATCGCGGAGGGCCCCGTACCGTCCGAACCGGCCCCGGCCCCGGGTCCCCTGCCCACCCTGGGCGAACAGCGCACGTCCGCGCCCGAGGCCCTGGAGAAGGCGCCGCGCGGGGACGTCTTCCGCGAACAGGAAACCCATGAGCCGACCGCACCGGCGACGGCCCCCTCCGCCGACGGCGATGCCGTCACCTGGCCCGAGACCATCCGCCTCAAGGACTGGCTCAGCGGCCGCCCCGGCGAGGTGCTGGCCGACCGCCGCATCCTGGTCGTCGACGACGACATCCGTAATGTCTTCGCGCTCACGCACGTATTGGGCCGGGTCGGCATCACCGTGAAGTACGCCGAGAACGGCCGCGAGGGCCTGGAAGTCCTCAACCGGACACCGGATGTCTCGCTGGTGCTGATGGACATCATGATGCCCGAAATGGACGGTTACGAGATGATCAAGGCGATCCGGCAGGCACCTCGGTTCGCGGACCTCCCGGTCATCGCGCTCACCGCGAAGGCCATGCCGGGCGACCGCGAAAAGGCCATCAAAAGCGGAGCCAACGACTACATCCCCAAACCGGTGGATGTGGACCGGCTGCTGACCGTGATCTGCCGCCTCCTGGACCCGGAGGGCTGCTGTCCCGGTACGCCTCCTGAGCGCCCGGACGGGGGCGAGGCCGGGGGCGAGGCCTCCGATACGGGCGAGAGCACCGACGCCGACGAGATCACCGCCGACGAGGGCACGGGCCAAGCCACAAGCCGGGCCACGGACCTGAACACAGACCAGGACACAGACCGGGACACAGACCGGGACACGGGCCGGGACGACCAGGGAACGACGGGGGAGCAGTCATGACGACCGCACCGGACACCTCACCCAGCATCCTCATCGTCGACGACATGGAGGAGAACCTCGTCGCGCTGGAAGCCGTACTGGGCTCGCTCACCCAGAAGGTGGTGCGCGCACGCTCCGGCGAGGAGGCCCTCAAGGCCATGCTCCGCGAGGAATTCGCGGTCGTCCTCATCGATGTGCTGATGCCGGGCATGAACGGCTTCGAGACCGCCGCCAACATCAAGGGCCTGGACCAGACGAAAGACGTCCCGGTCATCCTCCTCACCGGCGCCTCCGTCGACCCCAACTACGCCTACCGCGGCTACACGGTCGGCGCCGCCGATTTCCTGATCAAGCCGTTCGACCCCTGGCTGCTGCGCACGAAGGTGAACGTCTTCCTCGACCTCTTCCGTAAGAACCGTCAACTCGCCGCCCAGGCAGACCAGTTGAAGCGTCTGCTGACCTCGGGCGAGATCCCCGGCGGCGAGGGCGCGCCGGGCCCGGCGGCGGCAACGTCCCCGACGGGCGCGGCCGCTCCCACGGCCCCGGCCGCGACGCCGGGAGCGGAGGAATCCCAGGAGCCATCGGAATCCGGGAAGGCCGGGCAGCCGGCTACGGGCCAGCACCCCGATCTCCCGCCGGTCCCGGGAGCCGCGGAGCCCGCCGAGTCCCCGCAGCCGGCAGCCGGCGACGCCTCCCGCCTCGCAGAGATCGCCGGCCAGCTCGCCGAAGTGGAACTCCTCCTGCGCGACGCCGAAGGCTCCGACAAGACCCGCCTCGCCGACCGCATCGCGGACCTGGAACAGGCGGTGGGCAGGCTGATGGTGAACCGGGGGACGTGACCGACGCGGAGCGGCAGCGGCACACGGCCACCTCGTCGAGCTGCCCCACGATCTCCTGTCGTGCCCCGTGCCCACCCGTTATCGGAGGTCCACCCAGGCGTACTCGTAGCCGTCTTCGAAGTTGCAGCTCATCGAGGACTTCTCGCCGGGCTTGCGCCAAGGGCCCCACCGCGTATACGTGATCAGGGGGTTGCTGTGGTTGATGCAGGTAGCCCGTGCACGGTGCCTGCGCCAAGAGGGCTGGTTCGAGCAGTAGGTGTGCACACCCAGACGGATGACGCCGTGGTGGTAGATCCTGCAAGGAGGGCCAGCAGCGAGCCGGGCCTTCTCGGCGGCTGCCGGTGAGGCTCCCTGGGCCGTAGTGCCGGCATGGGCGGGCGCGGCGACGATCACCCCGCCGAAAATCGCGATTCCCATGGCGGCGGCTGCCGCGCCGCGCCGCAGGGTCATCCTCCGTGCCTTCATGTGGGTCCTCCTTCATCGGCGGCCGGTTCCCTGGCCGGGCCCGGTGGGCCGCCGGTCGGTGAAAAGCCTGTCGAGGGCGGCGTCCCATGGCTACAGAGAGCGTGACCCATGGGGCTTTTTGGGACGCCCCACGGGGTGACCTGCTGGGATTTTGCCGTCAGCGGGAAATTGCGGGACGTGGGACGTGCGTTGCGCCGTGCCAGTGGTCGATGCGCTGCGGAAGCGGTGGAGATCACGACACTGACATTCGTGCAGGAAGAGGTCACACTGAAGCGGCCCATCGGGGGCAAGATGGTGTTGCGTCGGCAGCTCGAACGCATCTTGGACATCGGGCAGTTGAGGCACGTCGAGATCCAGGTGATGCCGACGGAACGCGAGGATCACGCCGGAATGAGCGGTCAGGTTCAGCTTCTGAAACTCAGGGATGGGTCGACCGTGGGGTACTCGGAGGCGCAGCTCACCAGTCGCCTGGTTGTGCATCCAAAAGAGGTACAGGTCCTCGAACTGCGATATGGAATCATCCGGTCCCAGGCTCTCACCCCACGAGAGTCGTTGGCATTCATCGAGAAGCTGCGGGGAGAGACATGACGCTGAGGCCTTCCGGTACCGCGCTGGTGTGGATAAAGAGCAGCTACAGCGGCAGCGACAACAACGACTGCGTAGAAGTCGCCTGACAGAAGAGCAGCTACAGCGGCCAGGGCAACGGCAACGAGTGCATCGAGGTCGCCACCGCCCCGGACACCATCCGCATACGCGACTCCAAGAACCCCCACGGCCCGCAGCTGCGCGTCCGCCCCACCACCTGGGCCGACTTCCTCGCGTACGCCGCCGACGCGCGCTGACGCGGTCAAAGGGCCTCGGGCGCCTTGCTCCTGGGCCCGCCCGCGTCACCGGTGTTGAGCGTGCCGGCCGGTTCGAGCAGTAGGACGGGGTCTCCTCATCGGCCACCCCGGCCGCCGCGTACACCGGGCCGGGAGGCGAACCGGCTGGCCGCCGCGTTGCGCGACCTGCTGGACTCCCGTCTGCCGGCCGGAATATCCGTCCCGGAGGCGGCTGCCGTCCTGCACGCCCACCCCACGCATCCGATCCGCTGCTTCAAGCAGACCTACGGGCTGCCGCCGCACACCTACCTGATCGGCAAACGCATCGAACGGGGCCCGTGGACTCCTGCTCGACGGCAGCCGTCCGGCGGAGGTCGCGGTGGCCGCGGGCTTCCACGATCAAGCCCATCTGCACCGGCACTTCACCCGGTACGTGGGCACGACACCGGGGCGCTACGCGCTCACGCGACTCTCCCGCTGACGCTCACCTCATGGCGCGTGCCCCAGCCGTCCGGGGTGAGGCGCAGCCGCTGCCGGTGCACGCCGGGACGGCCGGCGGCCACGTACTCCTCGTACGCCCGGGCCACCTCGTCCCACAACTTCCTGGCGCCGTACTGGGACACCGCGAAGGCCGAGGTCTGCTGTCCGTCGTAGTCCACACAGGCCCAGCTGCTGGTCCGGCCGTCGGCCAGCCAGAGCCGCGTATGGGCCTCCGCCACCTCGGTGTCCCACACATGCCAGGCCCCCGGCACGCGGAGGCCGACATACATCTGCGCATCGAGGTCGTTCCCGGCAACCGACCAGGGGGACAGCCCCGTCATGGACCGCTCGGGGTCCTGGCCCGCCCCAGGAAAACCGGCTCGTAGCTCTGCATCGACCTGTTGGGCGCGCAGGAGCATGAACGAACCGAACGGGGCGAGCGAACCCTCGGCGGTTCCGTCTGCCTGCTTCGTGGCGATGAGCGTCCCGAAGTTGCACCAGGGGGTGTCCCACGGGATGACGAGGAGACCGCCGGTCACGGTCTGCTCCAGCCAAGGGAGCGGCACGGTCCGGACGGAGCAGGTGGCGATGATCCGGTCGTAGGGGGCGTTCGGCCGCCAGCCGCCCGCGCCGTCCGCACACACCACGTCCGGCTGCTGCCCACTGGCTTTGAGCGCCCGCTGTGCGCGGCGCGTCAGCTCGGGGTCGACGTCGAGCGAGGTCACGTTCTCCGCCCCACAGACGAAGGAAAGCAGGGCCGCGTTGAACCCGGTGCCGGTACCGATCTCCAGCACCGAGTGCCCCGCTTCCGCGCTCAGCGCCATCAGCATGCGTACGACCACACTGGGCATCGACGCGGAGGAGGACGGCGCACGGTGGCCGTCGGGCCCCTCCGCGAACTGGGTGACGAGAGGGGCGTCGCAGTAGGCCGCGCGCCACCAGCGGTCGGGTTCGCTCTCCCGGTCACACGGCTCGTGGCCGCCGTTCCCGTCACGCAACCACAGGGTGGCCGGCAGAAAGAGGTGGCGGGGTACAGCGCGCAGGGCAGCTTGCAGGTGAGCGGGGACGGGGAAACCGAGCTGCCCGGCGATCTCGTCCAGCAGACCGCCGATGGACTCCTCGGGGACCGGACGCGAGGTCAACGAGCCTGCTCGGGCTTCGGCGGCGGAGTCGGTTCCGGAGCCGGTGGGATCGGGCGATCCGGCTGCTGCCCGTCATCTCCGATCGGACTGCGATGCTTGCCCACTTCTTCGTCCTCCTTCGCCTGATAGCCAGAGCACGAAGAGCGTATGGCCGGCTGGAGAAGTGACGGAAGGGCGCAAAGGGGGCATGCGCCGGGCGCGCCCGTTCGGGGCGTTGCGGCGTCCGGGTCAGGACGAGAGCATCCCCAGCTCCGGGTCCTCGCGGAGCTTGGCCAGGGCGCGGGAGACGGCGCTCTTGACCGTGCCGACCGAGACCTCCATGATCTCGGCGGTCTGGGCCTCGCTCAGGTCCTCGTAGTACCTGAGGACGACCATGGCCCGCTGGCGGGGCGGCAGTCGCAGCACCGCGCGCCACATCGCGTCGCGCAGGCCCTGGAGTTCGGCGGGGTCGGGCGCCGGCTGCGGTTCCGGCTCCGGCAGCTCGTCGACGGCGAACTCCTCCACCTTGCGCTTGCGCCACTGGGAGGTACGGGTGTTGATCAGCGCGCGGCGGACGTAGCCGTCCAGGGCGCGGTGGTCCTCGATGCGCTCCCAGGCCACGAAGGTCTTGGTGAGCGCGGTCTGGAGGAGGTCCTCGGCGTCGTTCGGGTTACCGGACATCGACCGCGCAGCGCGCAGCAGGACCGGCCCCCGGGCCCGTACATAGGACGAGAACGTCGGGAACACAGCGGCGGTCGAAGCGCTTGTGCACACTGGCGTGGTCATGTGGACCACGCTAGGAGCGAGGGCGGCCCCAGCGGATCGCCCCCAGGTGCCGAAGCGCCATCCGCCTCAAGTTGTACGGGTAGGGGCCGCCGGACCTCCTTTGGGGGGACCGGCCGGGGCGGTTCCCCCAAGGGGTCGGCGCTTGTCACACCTTCCCCTTCTGTCCCACACGTCCCAGGCTGCCGACTCCTCCCGGGCGGTGTCGTAGGCCTGGCGAGCGGCGATGACCTGCGGAAACTGCCAGGCAGTCGCTGGCCGGGCCGCCCACCGAATCGCTAGCCGTCCGCGCCCAGGACCAGACCCGAGGTGGGCACTCCCGTGCCCGCCGTGACCAGCACGTGTGCGGGGGTGCCGGCCTGGTTGACGGAGGTGCCGCGGAGCTGGCGTACGGCCTCGGCGATGCCGTTCATGCCGTGCAGATAGGCCTCGCCGAGCTGGCCGCCGTGGGTGTTGAGGGGGAGGGCGTCCGCGGCGACGAAATCGGCGGCCTCGCCCGGCGCGCAGAAGCCGAACTCCTCCAGCTGCATCAGCACGAAGGGGGTGAAGTGGTCATAGAGGATCGCGACGTCGATGTCGGCGGGGGCCAGACCGGAGGTGCGCCAGAGCTGGCGGGCGACCACGTGCGTCTCGGGGAGGCCGGTCAGCGCGTCGCGGTAGAAGCTGGTCATCTGCTCCTGGGCGCGGCCCGCGCCCTGGGCGGCGGCCGTGATCAGCGCCGGCGGGTGGGCCAGCGTGCGGGCCCGCTCGGGCG
This sequence comes from Streptomyces sp. TM32, assembly GCF_004122755.1. Taxonomy (NCBI): domain Bacteria; kingdom Bacillati; phylum Actinomycetota; class Actinomycetes; order Kitasatosporales; family Streptomycetaceae; genus Streptomyces; species Streptomyces sp. TM32. The sequence continues at coordinate 6,527 of NZ_SDIG01000112.1, read as the reverse complement.
AGGTCACCACGACCGCCTGGGCGCCGTCCGTCTCCTGGCAGCAGTCCAGCAGCCGCAGCGGCTCCACGATCCAGCGGGAGGCGGCGTGGTCGGCGAGGGTGATCGGCCGGCGGTGGAAGTACGCGGCCGGGTTGGTGGCGGCGTGGCGGCGGTCGGTGACCGCGACATGGCCGAAGGCCTCCGGCGTCAGCCCGTAGGTGTGTAGGTAACGCCGGGCGGCCATGGCCACCCAGGAGGCGGGGGTGAGCAGACCGAAGGGGAGGTTCCAGCCGAGTGCCGCCCCCTCGGCGGAGGGCTCGCGCTGCTGTACGCCGGAGCCGAAGCGGCGGCCGGAGCGCTCGTTGAACGCGCGGTAGCAGACGACCACTTCGGCGAGGCCGGTGGCGACGGCCAGGGCTGCCTGCTGGACGGTGGCGCAGGCCGCGCCGCCCCCGTAGTGGACCCGGGAGAAGAAGGACAGTTCGCCGATGCCGGCCGCCTGCGCGACGGTGATCTCGGGGTTGCTGTCCATGGTGAAGGTGACCATGCCGTCGACGTCCGCGGGGGTCAGCCCGGCGTCGTCGAGGGCGGCCCGTACGGCCTCGACGGCGAGCTTCAGTTCGCTGCGGCCGGAGTCCTTGGAGAACTCGGTCGCACCGATCCCGGCGATCGCGGCCCGGCCCCCAAGGGAATCGGCGCGATGGATGCTCATTCGGTGCCCTCCGGGAGACTCGCGGTCGCTGTGCTCTCCTGGAGACTCGCGGTCGCTGTGCCCTCCGGGAGGCCCGCCGTCGCCGCGTCCTCCTGGAGGCTCCCCATCGCCGCGTCCTCCTGGAGGCTCCCCATCGCCGCGTCGCCCGGGAGGCTCACCGTCGCCGTGCCGGTTACGTGGTGGCCGAGGCCGTTCGCGCCGACGACCCGCACCACGGCCGTACCGTCCGACACCTCGGTGACGGTGCCGCGCAACACCATGGTGTCCCCTGGGTAGTTGGGGGCGCCCAGACGGATGGCAACCTTGCGCAGGACGCAGCGCGGCCCGAAGTGGTCGGTGAGGTAGCGGCCGACCAGCCCATTGGTGGTGAGGATGTTCATGAAGATGTCCGGGGAACCCTTCTCCCGGGCCGCCTCGGCATCGTGGTGTACGTCCTGGTAGTCACGGGAGGCGAGAGCTCCGGCGACGATCAGGGTGCGGGTGATCGGGATGGTGAGCGCCGGAAGCTCGTCACCGGCTTTCATGAGGCGGCCTCCTGCCGGGGCTGGGGGGCGGGTTCGTCGTCCGGGGCGGGTCTGCCCTCCGGGCCTCGTGCGTCGTCCGGGTCTCGTGCGTCGTCCGGGGCCCGTGCGTCGTCCGGGTCTCGTGCGTCATGCGCGTCCTGCGACAGCCCCGCGTCCCGTGCTTCCCCTACGTCCCGTGAAGTGAGCAACTGCCCCAGTTCTTCGAGTACTTCGGCTCCCGAGCCCAGATATCCGGCCAGTTGCCGTCCCCACAGGAAGTGCCGGTGGACGGGGTGGTCCAGGTCGGCGCCGATACCGCCGTGCAGATGCTGGCCGGTGTGCACCACACGGGTGCCCGCCTCGGCGGCCCACCAGGCGGCGGTCAGCGCCTGTTCCCCGGCGTCCAGGCCCGCGTCCCGGCGCCAGGCCGCCTCGTAGGCGGTCAGCCGGATCGCCTCGGTGTCCATATAGGCGTCGGCGGCGCGCAGCAGGACGCCCTGGTGGGTGGAGAGCGGACGGCCGAACTGCTCACGCGTGGTGGTGTGGGACACCGCACGGGCCAGGGACCCGGCACAGACCCCGGCCTGGAGGCCCGCGAAGGCAGTACGGGCGGTGGCCAGGACATCGGCGTACGGGCCGTACGGACGGGCGGCGGGCGGCTGCGGGGCGCCCGCATCCGACCCCCCACGTTCGGTCACGCCCCGCCCCAGGCATTCGGCAGGCGCGTCATCGAGGGTGAGCCGGCCCGCCGACCAGGGGGCGGTGGTCTCGACCGGGTCCCGTCGCACCCCGGGGGCGTCGGTACGGAGCAGCCACAGCGTCCGCGTCGGCCCGTCCGGCACCAGCACATGGGTGGCCGCGCGCAGCCACGGCACCACGGGGACGCTGCCGGTCAGCCGCCCCGTCCCGTCCGCCGACGGCACCGCCCGCACCCCACCCGGCCGGGCCGGAAAGGCCCCGGTGGCGATCACGCTGCCGTCCCGGAGCGCCGGCAGCAGCCGCGCGCGTTGGTCCCCGCTGCCGTGCGCGCCGACCGCCAGCAGGCCGTAGACGCAGCTCGCGGCGAACGGCACCTGCGCCGTCGTACGACCCTGCTCCTCCAGCATCAGGACGAGTCCGAGCAGCCCGGTCTCCGCCACCGCGCCCGGCAGCCCGGCCGTGCACAGCGCCTTCCAGAGCTCGGCGTCCGTACCTGCGCCGCAGTCGGCGAGGCGCTCGGGGGTGGACAGATCGCCGAAGATCTCCGCGGCCAGTTCGCGGGCCGCCGTCTGCTCCGGTGTGGGGGTGAAGTCCATGTCACCCCTCACCGCCTGGCGTCGCACGGAAGACCGGCAGCTCGTACTCCTCGTCCTCCTCGTCCACCCGCTGGAAGGCGAGTCGGACGGGCATGCCGATGCGCACCTGGTCGTACGGGACGCCGACGATGTTGCTGACCATCCGCACCCCCTCCGCGAGTTCGATCAGTCCGACCGCGTAGGGCGGGTCGAAGGCAGGGAAGGGCGGGTGGTGCAGCACGACGTAGGAGAAGACCGTTCCCGCGCCGCTCGCCTCGACGGTGTCCCACTCCGGTGCCCCGCAGCGGGAGCATCCCGGCAGCCAGGGGAACCGCAGCGTCCGGCAGCCCGCACACCGCTGGATCAGCAGCCGGTGCCGGGCGACGCCTTCCCAGAAGCCGGCGTTGTCGCGGTTGATGACGGGTCGGGGTCGCCGCGGGGCGGGCCGGCCGGCTGCAGCGGCCGACTGCGGCTTCTGCTCCGGCTCCCGTTCCGGCTTCTGCTGCTCTGCCGTCCGTTCCGGCGGGGCTTCCGGGGTGTGCGGGGCCTCCGGGGCCTTCGGGGCCTCCGGAGCCTTCCGGGCGGACGGGGCGTACTTGAGGATCCGGAAGCGGTGCGTCCCCGCGAGTTCCCCGTCCGCCCATATGTCCATCCGCGTCGTGACGAAGTGCCCCGTCCCCAGCTTTGTCGTCTTGCGCTCCGACACGGCTTCGATCACCGCGTCGAAGGTGATGCGGTCGCCGGGCCGCAGCGGTCGCAGGTACTCCTGCTCGCAGTCGGTGGCGACGACGGAGGTGTACCCGGCGCCGTCCAGCAGCGCGAAGAGTTCGTCGAACGCGCCCGAGCGGTCCGTATGGCCGGAGAGGCCACCCATCGTCCAGGCCTGGAGCATCGTCGGCGGGGCGATGGCGTCGGGCCCCCGATAGGCCGGACTGGTGTCGCCCACCGCCTCGCACCAGTGCCTGATCATCGGCGCGTTGACCGGGTCCTTGCCCGCCCCCGCGCGCGCGGCCGACCGCCCCTCGTACGCCTTGAGCCGTTCGCGGGGGAGCACGTCCACGGGCCGGGCGGTACAACGCACCTCGGGCACCGGCTCCCCCGGCGCCGACTCCTCCTGCACCGACTCTCCCGGCGCCGACTTCCCCTGCACCGACTCCCCCTGCGCCACCTCGCTCATCGCCGCCCCCTCCGCATCCCCAGCCGCATCGTCGCGACGATCTCCCGTTGGATCTCGCTCACTCCGCCCCCGAAGGTGTTGATCTGCGCCGCACGGTTCATCCGCTCCAGTTCGCCGCCCTCGAAGGCGCCCGGTGAACCGGCCCGCACCAGGGCGGCGTCCCCCGCCACCTCCTGGCACATCCGGTAGACCTCGACGGCGCTCTCCGTCCCGGCGAACTTCGCCCCGCCCGCGTCTCCGGGGTTGAGCGACCCGGCGCCCACGTCCCCGACCAGCCGCCAGTTCAGCAGCCGGGTCGCGGCCAGCCGGGCGTGCGCCTCCGCGAGCCGGGACCGTACCCAGGGCCTGTCCGCGGGCCGTTCGCCGGTCTCCGGATCCGGCGTACGGGCGTACGCCAGCGCCGCGTCGAAGGAGTCCTCGGCCTGCATCCCGAGGGCGGCCAGGGCGACGCGTTCGTGGTTGAGCTGGTGGGTGATCAGCTGCCAGCCGCCGTTCTCCGCACCGACGAGGTTCCCGACCGGGACGCGAATGCCGTCGTAGTAGGTGGCGGTGGTCATCAGCCCGCCGACCGTCTCGATCGGCGTCCAGGAGAAGCCGGGTGCGTCGGTGGGCACCAGGATGAGGGAAATGCCGCGGTGCTTGGGCGCGTCGGGGTCCGTGCGGCAGGCGAGCCAGATCCAGTCGGCCCGGTGGGCGTTGCTGGTGAAGCTCTTGGCGCCGTTGATCAGCCAGTGGGCGTCATCGGCCGCGCCCTCGCCACCCGGCTGCTTCGCCTCGTCACCCGGCTGTTTCGCCTCTCCACCCGGCCGTTTCACCGCGCGGGTGCGGAGTGCGGCGAGGTCCGTGCCGGCCTCGGGCTCCGTATAGCCGATCGCGAAGACCAGCTCGCCACTGAGGATGCGGGGCAGGAAGAAGTCCTTCTGCTGCGGGGTGCCGTACGCCATCAGGGTCGGGCCGACGGTGTTGAGGGTGACCATCGAGACCGGAGCGCCCGCGCGGTACGCCTCGTCGAAGAAGACGAACTGCTCGTCGGGCCCGCGGCCCTGCCCGCCGTACGCGGTCGGCCAGCCCAGCCCCAGCATGCCGTCGGCGCCGATCCGGCGCAGCACCGCACGCTGCTCCGCGGCATCCTCGACCGGCCCGTTCGGCAGCAACGCACGGAAGTAGCGGCGCAGTTGGCCGCGCAACTGCTCCTGGCGCGCGGTGGGGGCGAGGTGCACGTCGGCGGCCTCCCCTTCTGGTGGCCGTACGCCCGGTCCCCGGTGCGCAGGGAGCCGGGCACACGAACGAAGCGAGCGGGTTTCTGACTGTCCGTCAGAAACCCGCTCACTGTCAAGGCCGGCGCAGCGAACTCCGGAGCAGCCCCATTCACTCCGTGCCGGCCCTGACGCCTCACCCGTCGGTCAGCCGCACCGCACTCCCCTTGCGGCGGGCCACCGACTCACCAGAGCTTCGTGAAGTTGACGGTGGTGTTGGTCTGGTCGATCTGCGTGGGGCCGGAGCCGTTCACGCTCGCGGTGTTGTTCTGAGTGGCGGCGCCGGCTCCGTTGGCGACCTGCTGACCGGTGGTCGAATTGCCGAGGTTGGCGCCGCCGACACCGCTCCCCGCCTGGCTCGTCGCCGCCGAACTCGACCCGCCGGTCGCGAAGCCACCGTTGTCGGCCTGCGCCACGCCGGCGCAGAGCACGACCGCGAAGGGAAACGCGGCGGCAGCGGCGAGGACGCCGGCGGTACGGATGCTTGCCATGTCTATTCCTCCTACGGAACACGACTTCTGGACCTACCGCGCCGACTCTGGCGCGGACCTGCTGCGCGGGGGTCTGATGTACGGCTGACATACGACTCTGATGTACGGCTCTGCGGCTCTCCTGTACGGCACCACTGGTACGACTCTGCACTGGTACGACTCTGCTGCGCGGGACCGAAATTGCTGGAACTTCCTTGTGCCACCGGGTAGTTGGCCGACCACCGTGGCGCTTGCCTCGACGTCGCGCACTCAGGCTTGCCCACGAATCCGCGGCGAACCCATCACGAGGGCCCGATTCCCCCGCAAGCATGATCACCCCCGAATAAACCTCCGCCGCCGGCGCACGGGCCGCTCCCTCCACACCCCCTTCCCTTCATCGAACGTTCGTACGAAAATGGAGCCATGGCCACGCACCGACGCCATGAACGCCACACCGAAACACCGACCGACCGCCGGCCCGATCCACGCCCCGACCACCCGCCCGACCTGCGAGCTGACCTGCCGCCCGACGTGACGGCCGGCGTTCCGGCCGGGCCGCCCCCCTCCGACGCCGGGGCACCCGGCCCCACACCCACCGAGCCGCCGGAACCGCACGCCGCCGCGCTCGCCGAGGCACTCCTCGCCGCCGGCCGCGGCTACCCCGTCATCCCGCTGACCCGCAACAAGCTCCCCGCCATACGGTCCCCGCACCGCGGCCGTCCCGCGGCCCCGCCCTGCCGCGGCGAGTGCGGCCGGCTCGGGCACGGCGTCCATGACGCGAGCACCGACCCGCTCACCATCCGCCGGATGTTCGCCACCGCCCCCTGGGCCACCGGCTACGGCATCGCCTGCGGCCGGCCCCCGCACCACCTCATCGGCGTCGACCTCGACACCAAGAACGGCGCCGACGGCCTGATCGCCCTACGGTTCATCGCCGAACAGCACGACTTCGCGATCCCGCCCACCGTCACGGTCCTCACCCCCAGCGGCGGCCGCCACCTCTGGTTCACCGGCCCGCCGACCACACCCGTACCGAATTCGGCCGGGCGGCTCGCCCCGGGCATCGACATCCGCGGCACAGCCGGCTATCTCGTGGGCCCCGGCTCCGTCACCACCCACGGGCGATACACCCACGCACCGCACACCCCCCGCCACC
>NZ_SDIG01000111.1:0-22034 GCF_004122755.1 Streptomyces sp. TM32 | reverse complement strand
GGGTGGGGGAGTGGTCGTCGAGTACTTGGAGGATGCTCAGGGCGGTGCCCAGGGGGAGGCCGAGGATGGTCAGGACGCCCAGGGCGCCGGCGATCTGCTGGTTGTCCTGGGTCTGGACGAGCCTGGCGTAGTCGGCCGCCTCGGCGAGGATTTCCGTGAAGCGGTCGGGGAGGCGGTACTGGGCCTGGTAGGCGAGGAGGAGTTCGTTGGCCGGGCCGTGGGCGGTCAGGTGCTGGCGCCAGTACGTGCTGCGGAAGCCGGCGATCTGCGTTTCCAGCGCGGCGACGCGGGCGCCGAGTTTGGGGCCGTCGAACACGCCGGAGAGGGCCTCGGTGAGTTCGTCGATGTGGTCGCGCTGCACGGTGCCGAGGAGGAGGGCGTCGAGGTAGATGGTGCGGTGGTGCACGGCGCCGAAGTCGTAGAAGTCGCCGTCGCCGCGGTCCGGACGGTGGCCGAGGAAGGCCGCCCCGTGCCGGAGCACGAGGGCGCTCCAGTCGGCGGATATCCGCACCGCGTGCTCCATCTGGGACGGCATGAGCTCCGGTGCCAGCGGGAAGTCGGCGGCCGTGGAGCGGGAGGCCAGGGACCACAGCCACTGGTCGGCGGTGGCGGGGAGCCGGTCGCCCTGGCGCAGGGCCGGGGTGTGCGTGGCCCGTGGGGTGAGAAAGGCGATGGTGTAGGGGCGGGCGATGGCGAAGGGCGCCTCGGAGGTGTCGGGGACGGCGACGCCCGCCAGGAGGGCTTCCGGCGCCAGCGGCCCCTCCAGGGGGTCGGGGTCCGCCGAGTGGCGGTGGCCGATGGCCCGCAGGGTGTCCAGGAGCGCGGGTCCCTCGACCATGAGGTGCAGGACCGCCAGGGCGGCTCCGGGGTGGCGGGCGGTGGCGGTGCGGAGCAGTTCGATGCCGTGCAGGTGCAGCGGGCCGTGGGTGCGGTTCTCGAAGCGGTGCCAGCGGCAGGGGCGTTCCGGGGTTCCGTAGAGGACCCGGGCCGCGGAGGGGGTGAAGTAGGTCTGCCGGGTGGCCGTGTCGGCACGGCGGCTGCCGAGTGCGAACGGCAGCGGCCCCTCTTCCCAGGGCGGCGGGGCGTCGAGCCGGACGGGGAGGATGACGGTGAGGGCCTGGCGGGCGCCCGTCAGGTGGCGGAGTTCCGTGGTCACGGTGCCGGTTGTCTCCTTGTGTGAGGGGGCGGCGGCCCCGGGGCCGGGCGGTCGCTGAGGAGGCGCCTGCCCGCTGTTGGTCTGTTGCCGGCGGGCGGTGTGTGCCTCCCCGTGACGTGCCCCCGTCCGCGTTTTGGCGAACCGTTCCGTGTCTGCCCGGGGGATGGTGCGTGAAGTCCCGGCGTATGGCGGGAGTCGGGCGTCCGAACACCTCGTTGGGCCCGCAACGCCGCCCCGGTACGGGCCATCAAACCAGGCGGAATGAGGTCTTCGGGGATGTTCCGGAGGCCCGGGATTACGCCGTGGCAGGCCGCCGGGGGAGCGGGTCGCGGCGCGGACATCTGGGGAACGTCATGGGACTGACCAGCCGGTCGTTGTTGTACGCCATGGCCGCGGCCGCCGTGGTCTGCGTGGGACTGACCCTCTGGCTGTGGCCGCGGTTCGCGGGGCGCGGGCCGCGGGCGCTGCTGGGGCGGCTCGGGGTGATCGCCGGGACGCAGCTGGCCATCGTGGCGGCGCTCGGGCTGGCCGTGAACGCCAACTTCCAGTTCTACGCCTCCTGGCACGAGTTGCTCGGGCTCTACGACGATGCGCCGGGAGCCGTCGGCAAATGGGGCGACGGGGGTGCGGCCGGGCCGGCCGGCGACCCGTCGAAGGGGCTGGTGCAGACGTCGGGGGCGGACGGTCTGGACAAGGTGCACGGGCTGCCGAAGGGGGCGCCGGCGACCGCGGGCCGGGTGGAGTCCGTACGGATCGTCGGCAAGCGGACCCGGGCGGTGGACCCGGCGTACGTGTATTTGCCGCCGCAGTACTTCCAGCCCCAGTACGCCCGCCAGCGGTTCCCCGTCATCGTCGCGCTCAGCGGCTATCCGGGCGGCACCTTTCTGCTCGGCCAGCACCTGCGGCTGCCGCAGACCGCTGCCCAGTTGATCCGGGCGGGGCGGATGCAGCCGACGGTGATCGTGATGATGCGGCCCACCATCGCCCCGCCGCGCGACACCCAGTGCGTCGACGTGCCCGGCGGCCCGCAGGCCGAGACGTTCTTCGCCCGCGATGTGCCGGACGCGCTGCGGTCGCACTACCGCGTCGGCCACGACCCCGGCGGCTGGGGCGTGCTGGGGTACTCCTCGGGCGGCAGCTGCGCCCTCCAGCTCGCCATGCGGCACGACCGGACGTACACCTCGGCGGCCGCGCTCTCGCCCGACTACAAGGTCGCCGACGATCCCACCACCGGCAATCTCTTCGGTGACGGCCGGGACCGGGCGCGCCGCCGTCAGGAGCACGATCTGATGTGGCGGCTGCGGCATCTGCCCGCACCCCAGGTGGACGTCCTCGTCGGCACGAGCCGCAGCGGGGAGAAGAACTACCCGGCGGCCAGGGCGTTTCTGGCGGCCGTCAAGCCGCCGATGAAGGCGGAGTCCCTCGTGCTCGACCACGGCAGTCACAACTTCGCCACCTGGCGGCGGGAACTTCCCACGGCGCTGCAGTGGATGAGCCGTTCGCTGACGTTCCCGGAGGATGTGGTGGGGAATTCCTAGCCCGGGAATTCCTGGTCCGGGGAATTCGTGGCTGTCGCGGAGCCGGCCGGCGGCGGGCTCCCGGGATGCGCGAGGGGCTCCCGGCGGATGTGCCGGGAGCCCCTCGCGTGTGCCGGACGGTGGCGCGTCAGTCCTTGATCTCGCAGATGACGGCGCCGGAGGTGAGGGCGGCGCCGACCTCGGCGGTCAGGCCCTTGATGGTGCCCGAGCGGTGCGCGTTGAGCGGCTGCTCCATCTTCATCGCTTCCAGGACGACGACGAGCTCGCCCTCGGTGACCCGCTGCCCCTCCTCGACGGCGACCTTGACGATGGTGCCCTGCATCGGGGAGGCGAGCGAGTCGCCGGAGGCGGCGGAGCCGGACTTCTTGGCGGCCTTGCGCTTGGGCTTGGCGCCGCCGGCGACCGCGGCGCGGGCCAGGGGCATGCCCAGCGACGACGGCAGCGAGACCTCAAGGCGCTTGCCGCCGACCTCGACGACGACCGTCTCCCGTGTGTCCGCCTCGGCCTCGTCGGTGCCGGGCGCGGTGAACGGCGGGATCTCGTTGACGAACTCGGTCTCGATCCAGCGGGTGTGGACCGTGAACGGGTCGGCGGAGCCGGTGAGTTCGGGGGCGAAGGCCGGGTCGGTGACGACGGCGCGGTGGAAGGGGATGGCGGTGGCCATGCCCTCGACGGTGAACTCCGCCAGCGCGCGGGAGGCGCGCTGCAGGGCCTGCGCGCGGGTGGCGCCGGTGACGATCAGCTTGGCGAGGAGGGAGTCCCAGGCGGGGCCGATGACCGAGCCGGACTCGACGCCCGCGTCCAGACGGACGCCGGGGCCGGCCGGCGCGTCGAACGTGGTGACGGTGCCGGGGGCCGGGAGGAAGTTGCGGCCCGGGTCCTCGCCGTTGATGCGGAACTCGAAGGAGTGGCCGCGCACCGGCGGGTCGTCGTAGCCGAGCTCTTCGCCGTCGGCGATGCGGAACATCTCGCGGACCAGGTCGAGGCCGGTGACCTCCTCGGTGACCGGGTGCTCGACCTGGAGGCGGGTGTTGACCTCCAGGAAGGAGATGGTGCCGTCCTGGCCGACGAGGAATTCGCAGGTGCCCGCGCCCTCGTAGCCGGCTTCCTTGAGGATGGCCTTGGAGGCGCGGTAGAGCTCGGCGTTCTGCTCGTCGCTCAGGAAGGGGGCCGGGGCCTCCTCGACGAGCTTCTGGTGGCGGCGCTGGAGCGAGCAGTCGCGGGTGGAGACCACGACGACGTTGCCGTGCTTGTCCGCCAGGCACTGGGTCTCGACATGCCGGGGGCGGTCGAGGTACCGCTCGACGAAGCACTCGCCGCGGCCGAAGGCGGCGACCGCCTCGCGTACCGCGGAGTCGTAGAGCTCGGGCACCTCGTCGAGGGTGCGGGCGACCTTCAGGCCGCGGCCGCCGCCGCCGAAGGCCGCCTTGATCGCGATGGGCAGGCCGTGCTCCTTGGCGAAGGCCACGACCTCCTCGGCGCCGGAGACCGGGTCGGGGGTGCCGGCGACCAGGGGGGCACCGGCGCGCTGGGCGATGTGCCGGGCGGCGACCTTGTCGCCGAGGTCGCGGATGGCGTGGGGCGGCGGGCCGATCCAGGTCAGTCCGGCGTCGAGGACGGCCTGGGCGAACTCGGCGTTCTCCGACAGGAAGCCGTAGCCGGGGTGGATGGCGTCCGCGCCGGAATCGGCGGCGGCGGCCAAGACCTTGGCGATGTCCAGGTAGCTGGTGGCAGGAGTGTCACCGCCCAAGGCGTACGCCTCGTCTGCCGCGCGGACGTGCAGGGCGTCCCGGTCGGGGTCGGCGTAGACGGCCACGCTCCCGATCCCCGCGTCCCGGCATGCACGGGCAACGCGAACAGCGATTTCGCCACGGTTGGCGATGAGCACCTTGCGCACGATGGGTCCTTCCTTGGCGCTTCGCCGTAACTTATGGATGCGGCGATTTTAGGGACTGGCGACACCGCGTGCCGACCCGTTCCCTGGGGTGAGCTTGCCCACACGGAGTGTGCTCGGAGCGCCAGTGAGGGGCCTAAGTCCCCTGGTGTCCCAGGGTAGGCCCGGATTCCTGGGCTCCGGCTCGAGTCCTGGTGTGGCTTAGGTCTCGCGCTTCGGGCGTCCTGCGGATCGTCAATTCTTTGTGGAGTCCCTACGAATGGGCGAAGGAAACTTTGCGGTCGGCTCCGTCCCTCCCGGCGTGCCGCCGGGCGCCGCTCGCCATGGTCCGTATCCACCCGTGCAGAACCCTTGCCCCAGGCATTACCCATTAGTAGCGTGCCCGATGTCTTCTGCACTTGCGGTAACGGCGGAACACGCGGGAACCGGCGCCCACCTGGGCGACCGGGCACGGCACACGGCGGAAGTGGGTGGGCGGGGTGACGATGGCGCGACGGCCGGTGGCCTTGGTCGCGGCGGCGGTCCTGGTCCTGGAGGCATGCGGGATCGTGCTGCTCAACTGGATCCTGAGCATCGTCGTGGACCGGCAGCAGATGTCCCTGGCCGGGCTGCAGCCGCGCGCGATGTCCGCCGGGTCGTGGATCGGCGGCGCCGTCTTCGGCCTCTATCTGGTGCTCTGCGCGGCCGTCCTGGTCCGCGGCGCGCTGCGGGACCGCGCGCCCGCCGGCTTCGCCCGTATCTGCCTCATCAGCTGTGCCGTGGTGCACGGGGTCCTGGGTGCGCTCGCCGTCGGGCTGGCCGGCTGGGTCGCCTTCCTCGCGCTGATGGTCGTGCTGGGGCTGCTGGTGCTGACGCTGGTGGCGTACGGCGAGGGCCGTCCGGGGGACGGGCGCGGAAACGCGGAAAACCCCCCGAACGGCGTACCGCCGGCTGCGCCTACGTCCGCCTGACGTCCGGTCGTTGGGGCACCGGCAGGGGAGGCGGCCGGGTGTTCAGTGGTCCCCGGCGCCCTTCTGCACCGGGGCGTGCTCCCGCAGGACGTCCATGAACGCGCGCATCCAGTCCGGATGGTCGTTCCAGGCGCGGGCGGAGACGACCTTGCCGTCCACCACGGCCGAACCGTCGACGAAGGTCCCGCCGCCCATCTCCACGTCCGGTGCGCAGGCCGGATAGGCGGCGGTCCGGCGGCCCTTGAGGAGGCCGAGCGGGGCCAGGGTGATCGCCGCGTGGCAGATGTGGGCGACGGGCTTGTCGGCGTCGAAGAAGTGGCGGACGAGGCGCTGGTAGTCGGGGTCGTTGCGCAGGTATTCGGGGGCCCGGCCACCGGGGAGCACCAGCGCCGCGTAGTCGGCCGGATCGACGTCGGACAGGGCGAGGTCGGACGGCCAGGAGTGGCCCTCGCGCTCGACGTAGGTGTCGAAGGCCTCGACGAAGTCATGGACGACGAACTGCAGCTTCTTGTGCGTCGGGGCGGCGATCAGCGGCTCGTACCCCTCCTCCAGCAGCCGCTGGTACGGGTAGAAGAACTCCAGGTCCTCGGTGGCGTCGCCGGCGATGATGAGAATCTTGGGCATGCTGCGCACTCCTCGCGATGGCGTCGATCGGGGCGATCGAGTCGTTCCGGGTCAATCGGTTCCCCAGTCGGTGACGTGGAATGCGTCGCCGACCGCCGCCTTTCCGGTCTTCAGCACGGAGAACTTCGAGCCGAACGCGACCCCGCCCTCCGGCACCCGCCGGTAGGAGGCGAGCGTGCGCAGCGGCTCCGGGCCCGCCTTGGCCCCGGTGTGCTGGTCGACGAGGGTGACGGCGCAGCGGATGGCGAGCTTGGTGAAGCCCAGCTCGCAGTCGCCGACGGTCAGGCGCCGCGCCCGGTCCTCGGTCCACGGCTCCGTCCAGCCGTCGACGACGAGGTTGGGCCGGAAGCGGCTGATCGGCAGCGGTGCCCGGCCGGCCGCGGTGAGGCGGGCGTTGAGGTCGTCGAGGGAGGCGCGGGAGAGGACGTGCACGGCGCTGCTGTCGGCGAAGCCGGACGTGCCGGGGGTGAGGCCGTCGGTCACCCGGTCGTGCTCCGGGGGGACGCGCACCAGCCGGCTGGGCGCGCCCAGCACCTCCGAGAGCCAGCCGGCCGCTTCGGCGCCCTGGTCGACCGCGCGGTAGGGCGTGCGGAACATCTCGACCTCCGCCCGGGCCGCCGTGCCGGTGCCGGGGTCGATGTCGAACCGGAGGGGGTCAACTCCCGGCGCCGACAGGGTGAGTTGGGTCCCGTCGCCGCTGACCTCGGGGCGGATCACCGCCAGCCGCGGGTCCGTGCGCTGGCTGCGGAACACGCCGTCCGTCGCGACGACCATGAAGCTGCGGTCGTGCCGGAGGCCGGCCGGGGTGAGCTCCGCCTCGGCGGCCGGGATGCCGGCACAGCCCTTGACGGGGTAGCTGATCAGTTCGACAACGGTCGCCATGCGGGCAGCGTACGACCGGGGCGGCGTGGGCCGCTGCCGTTTGTTGCAGGGGCCGGCGTCAGGTCCACAGGTCGGTGATCGCCACGTCCAGGTCCGCGAGCAGCCGGCGCAGCAGCGGCAGGGACAGGCCGATGACATTGCCCGGGTCGCCGTCGATGCCGTCGATGAAGGGGGCGGAGCGGCCGTCGAGGGTGAAGGCGCCGGCGACGTGCAGCGGCTCGCCGCTCGCGACGTAGGCGGCGATCTCGTCGTCGCTCGGTTCGCCGAAGCGGACGGTGGTCGAGGCGGTGGCGGACGCCTGGCGGCCGGTCGCGGTGTCGATGACGCAGTGGCCGGTCTGCAGGATGCCGGAGCGGCCGCGCATGGACTTCCATCGGGCGGTGGCGTCCTCGGCGTCCGCGGGCTTGCCCAGCGCCCGCCCGTCCAGCTCCAGGACCGAGTCGCAGCCGACGACCAGCGCGCCGTGGACCTCCGGGCGGGCGGCGACGGCGGCGGCCTTCGCCTCGGCGAGTATGCGGGCCAGCTCACCGGGGGTGGCGGCGCTCAGCGCGTCCTCGTCGACACCGCTGACGACGACCTCGGGCGCCAGCCCGGCCTGGAGCAGCAGGGCCAGCCGGGCGGGGGACTGGGAGGCGAGGACGAGACGGCGGGGGCGGGGCTCTTCGGTCATGTGCGCCATCGTACGGAGCGCCGGGAGGCCGGGGGCCGGCGCGGGCCCGCTACTTCTTCAGCACCGCTTCCATCACCGACTTCGCGATCGGCCCGCCCAGCTTGCCGCCGGCGATCTCCGACCGCTGGATGTCCATGTCCTTGGGGTCGACGAAGACGGCGACCGCGACCGGGGAGGAGCCGTCGCTCTGCTTGGCGTAGGAGACGAACCAGGCGTACGGGCGCTCGTCGTTGACGTCCGCGCCGTGCTGGGCGGTGCCGGTCTTGCCGCCGACGGTCACGCCGTCGATCTTGGCCTTGGAGGCGGTGCCGTCCGAGACCGTGTACTCCATCATCTCCTGCACCTTCTTCGCGGTGTCGGAGGAGACGGCCTGGGACATCTGCTTCGGGTCGAACTTCTGCAGCGTCGCCAGGTCGGGGCCGCGCACCTCGTCGACGAGGTGCGGCATCATCAGCTTGCCGTCGTTGGCGAGGGCGGCGGTCACCATCGCCATCTGCATCGGGGTGCTGGTGAGGCTGCCCTGGCCCATGCCGGTCAGCGCGGTCTGCGGCTTGTCGAGCTTGCTGGGGTAGAGGCTCTTGGTGGCCAGCATGTCGCCGAAGTCCTTGTCGTAGACGTCGGAGTTGAATCCGAACTTCTCGGCGGTCTCGCGCATCTTGTCCTTGCCGACCTTCAGCGCGGTGTCGAGGAAGACGTTGTTGCACGAATACTGCATGCCGGTCTTCAGCGAGGCCTTGTCGCAGGGCGCCCCCTGCACATCGTTGCCGATCTTGGTGGAGCTGAGCGGCAGCTGGTAGGGGGCGGGGGCGCCGGTCGGGGCGTTGATGTCGCTGATCACGCCGTTCTCCAGGGCCGCCGCCGCGGTGAGGATCTTGAAGGTGGAGCCGGGGGCGTAGGTCTCGCGCAGCGCCCGGTTGCTCATCGGCTTGGCCTTGTCGTCGTCCAGCGCCTTGAACTTCTTGCCCTCGGCGGTGGAGATCCCGGCGAACTGCGAGGGGTCGTAGGAGGGGGTGGAGGCCAGCGCGAGGACCTTGCCGTTGCGCGGGTCGAGCGCGACCACCGCGCCCTTGGCGTTGAGGTCGGTCAACCCCTTGTACGCGGCCTTCTGCGCCTTGGGGTCGATGGTGGTGAGCACATCGCCGCCGCGCGGCTTCTCGCCGGTCAGCACGGACTTGGCCTGCTTGAGGGCGAGCCGGTCGTCCTTGCCGCTGAGCACCTTGTTGTAGACGCCTTCCAGGAACGAGGTGCCCATCGCCTGCGAAGCGAAGCCGGTGACCGGCGCGTACATCGGGCCGTCCTTGTACGTGCGCTTGTACTTGAAGTCGCCGGAGGTCGCCACGGAGCCGGTGACCGGCTGGCCGCCGACGATGATGTTGCCGCGCGGGTAGGAGAACGCCTCGATCTTGACCCGGCGGTTGTTGGGGTCGTTGGCCAGCTTGTCGGCCTGCACGAACTGGACCCAGGTGGCGCGGCCCAGCAGTGCCAGCATCAGCACCCCGCAGAAGACGGCTGTATGCCTCAACGGCCTGTTCATCGCGCTTCCCTCCCGTTCGGCTGCCTGGCCCGGCACCGGGCGACCGATTTACGCCCTCGGGAGGGAAAGAAGCGATTTCCGGGGCGATGGTTGCGGGAGTGGGCTGTGACCGTTACCTCCCGCTTGACGGGAACTTCCGCCGCGGCTGCCGGGTGACGGGCGTGGCTAGACCGCGAGCAGGAGCATCACCAGCACCGCGGCGACGGCCAGCACGATGCCCAGCCTGCGGAGCTTGGCCTGCACTTCGCGCAGCTCCTCAGGAGGCTCATCGGGCGGATCGGACCACAGCATGTATCGATCCTGTGCCCGCTGTGCGTGTGGCGCCTGAGTACGCGTACTCAGGCGCCACACACGCAAAGGACTAGTCAGTGCACTATGCACCGACATGACCGGCCCGCCCGGCCGGTCACCGCACCGCACGCCGCCAGCGGCTCAGTGCGGCCAGTAACTCGTCCGCCAGGCCCGCGGGCCCGGGTGCGGCATCCGCGCCCGCGCCGGAACCGTGGACGCGGGGTCCGACCACTCGGTGCCGCGGTCCTTGCCGCCGGGCGCGACGGTCGTGGCCGCCGCCGCGCGGGCCTGCACCACCGCCACTGCGGCGGCCAGCTCCTCGGGGGTGGGATTGCCCCGTACGACCTTGATCATCGACGACCTCCTCCTTTGCCTTTGCTGGTCCTTGGCCGGGTGCTGCCGGTCAGAGGGGGATGTTGCCGTGCTTCTTCGGGGGCAGCGCCTCGCGCTTGTTGCGCAGCGTGCGCAGCCCGCGGACGATGTGCCGGCGTGTCTCGGACGGCATGATCACCGCGTCGACGTAGCCGCGCTCGGCCGCGACGTACGGGTTGAGCAGGGTGTCCTCGTACTCCTGGATCAGCTCCTGGCGGCGCTCGTCCTGGGCGGCCGGGTCCTCGATCGCGGCCAGCGTGCGGCGGTGCAGGATGTTGGCCGCGCCCTGCGCGCCCATGACGGCGATCTGCGCGGTCGGCCAGGCCAGATTGAGGTCCGCGCCCAGGTGCTTGGAGCCCATGACGTCATAGGCGCCGCCGAACGCCTTGCGCGTGATGACCGTGATCAGCGGGACCGTGGCCTCCGCGTAGGCGAAGATCAGCTTGGCGCCGCGCCGGATGATGCCGTCGTACTCCTGGTCCGTGCCGGGCAGGAAGCCGGGCACGTCCACGAAGGTGATCACCGGGACGTTGAAGGCGTCGCAGGTCCGCACGAACCGCGCGGCCTTCTCCGACGCCTTGATGTCCAGGATGCCGGCGAACTGCATCGGCTGGTTGGCGACCACGCCGACCGCGTGGCCCTCCACCCGCCCGAAGCCGGTGACGATGTTCGGCGCGAACAGTGCCTGGGTCTCCAGGAATTCGCCGTCGTCCAGGACGTGCTCGATCGCGGAGACCATGTCGTACGGCTGGTTGGCCGAGTCCGGGATCAGGACGTCCAGCTCACGGTCGGTGTCCGAGGTCTCCAGGTCCACCTCCTCCGGGAAGGTGGGCGGCTCGGAGAGGTTGTTGGACGGGAGGTACGACAGCAGGCCCTTGACGTAGTCGATGGCGTCCTTCTCGTCGCCCGCCATGTGGTGCGCCACGCCCGAGGTGGTGTTGTGGGTACGGGCGCCGCCCAGCTCCTCGAAGCCCACGTCCTCGCCGGTGACGGTCTTGATCACGTCCGGTCCGGTGATGAACATGTGGGAGGTCTGGTCGACCATGACCGTGAAGTCGGTGATGGCGGGGGAGTAGACCGCGCCGCCGGCGCACGGGCCGACGATCAGGCTGATCTGCGGGATCACACCCGAGGCATGGGTGTTGCGGCGGAAGATCTCGCCGTACATGCCCAGCGAGACCACGCCCTCCTGGATGCGCGCGCCGCCGGAGTCGTTGATGCCGATGACCGGGCAGCCGGTCTTGAGCGCGAAGTCCATCACCTTGACGATCTTCTCGCCGAAGACCTCACCCAGCGCCCCGCCGAAGACGGTGAAGTCCTGGGAGAAGACCGCCACCGGACGGCCGTCGACCGTGCCGTAGCCGGAGACCACCCCGTCGCCGTAGGGGCGGTTCTGCTCCAGCCCGAAGTTGGTCGACCGGTGCCGCGCGAACTCGTCCAGCTCGACGAACGAGCCCTCGTCCAGCAGGAGATCGATGCGCTCACGCGCCGTCAACTTGCCCTTGGCGTGCTGCTTTTCCACGGCACGGGCGGAACCGGCATGCGTGGCCTCTTCGACCCGCCGCTGTAGATCCGCCAGTTTGCCCGCGGTGGTGTGGATGTGTGCTTCCGGTTCGGACATCGGGATGCGGCTCCTGCTCGTCCTGGACTGGTGCTCGTACGGAGGGTGGTACGGGTGTGGCTACCGACTCGTAGCGTATCCGCGGGACTGCTCAGCGGCACTGCGTCGTTGACCACACCTAGGCTGGTCCCATGACGCCTCAACCTCCGGAAAACCATGACAAAGATGCCGGTCGCTGGAGTGATCTGGGCCGCCCCCCGCTGAACGCCACGGCGCTGCGCCGGGCCCTGGTGCGCCCCGGCTCGCTGTGGACCTCCCTGGACGTCGTCGCCGCCACGGGTTCCACCAATTCCGACCTGGCGGAGCGGGCGGCCCGGGGTGAGGCGGCCGAGGGCGCCGTTCTGGTGGCCGAGGAGCAGTCCGCCGGCCGCGGCCGCCTCGACCGCACCTGGTCGGCGCCCCCGCGCTCCGGCCTCTTCTTCTCCGTCTACCTCACCCCGCGCGTCCCCGTGGAGCGCTGGGGCTGGCTGCCGCTGCTCGCCGGCGTCGCCACCGCCACCGCCGTCTCCCGCGCGGCCGACATCGACACGGCACTCAAGTGGCCCAACGACCTCCTGGTGACTTCCGCCGATGCCGCGGGCGGATCCGGGGCCGCCGCGGAACGCAAGGCGGGCGGCATCCTCGCGGAGCGGGCCGGCGACGGCGTCGTCGTCGGCATCGGCCTCAATGTCTCCCTCACCGCCGCGGAACTCCCCGTGCCCACGGCCGGCTCGCTGGCCCTGGCCGGCGCCCGCACCACCGACCGCGACCCGCTGCTGCGTGCCGTCCTGCGCGCGCTGGAGCACTGGTACGGCGAATGGCGGACCGCCGACGGCGACCCCGCCGCCAGCCGCCTCCAGGAGGCCTACGCCGCCGGCTGCGCCACCCTGGGCCGTTCCGTACGCGCCGAACTCCCCGGCGGCGGCGACCTCACCGGCGAGGCGGTGGCCATCGACGGCGACGGCCGCCTGGTGCTGGCCACGGCGGACGGCATGCAGCAGCCGGTCGGGGCCGGGGACATCGTCCATCTGCGTCCCGCGCCCCCGGCCGGCCCGGGCGACGGTGCAGGCCACGAGGGGTGAGGACGGCCGGCTCCGGCGGACCGCCCGCCGCCCACGCACCCTTCCCCTACCGTGGTCGGAGCCGACGTGTGAGAGTGAGCCAGAGCACACCTGCCGTATCGTTGAGGCGGTCCGCCAGGGAGCGGACCACCGGCGAGCAGTGATCGGAAGGGCAGTGCGCAGGGATCGGACAGGGAGCGGCCGGTGACCGCCGACGACTCGGGCGCCACCCCGCGCGACGTGGACACCGAGGACGACGCCGTGCGCGACGTCCCCGCCGAGGGTTCCGCACGGGCCTCGGGCCGCGGTACGGGCGGCGTCCCCGCCGAGGCCTCGGCACCGACCGGGACCGACCCGGCGGGCACCGCCCCCGACGACGCCCCGGCGGCCGCGGGCGAGGACGACGAGCACAACATCGCCGTCCGCCTCGAACAGCTCATCCTCGGCGCCGACCGCCGCTACACCCCGTTTCAGGCGGCCCGCGGCGCCGGTGTCTCCATGGATCTCGCGGCCCGCTTCTGGCGCGCCATGGGCTTCGCCGACATCGGCCAGGTCAAGGCCCTCACCGAGGCCGACGTGCTGGCCCTGCGCCGCCTCGCCGGTCTCGTGGAGGCGGGCCTGCTGAGCGAGGCCATGGCCATCCAGGTCGCCCGGTCCACGGGCCAGACCACCGCCCGTCTGGCCGACTGGCAGATCGACTCCTTCCTGGAGGGCCTCACCGAGCCCCAGGACTCCGGCCTGACCCGTACGGAGATCACCTATCCGCTGGTCGAGCTGCTCCTCCCCGAGCTGGAGGAGTTCCTCGTCTACGTCTGGCGGCGCCAGCTCGCCGCCGCCACCGGCCGGGTCGTACGGGCCCAGGACGACGCCGAGATGGTCGACCGCCGGCTCGCGGTGGGCTTCGCCGACCTGGTGGGCTTCACCCGCCTGACCCGCCGCCTGGAGGAGGAGGAACTCGGCGAGCTGGTGGAGGCGTTCGAGACCACCTGCTCCGACCTGGTGGCCGCGCACGGCGGCCGGCTCATCAAGACCCTCGGTGACGAGGTCCTCTTCTCCGCCGACGACGCCGGCGTCGCCGCCGAGATCGGACTGCGGCTGATCGAGACGATGACCCACGACGAGACGATGCCGGAGCTGCGGGTCGGCATCGCCTTCGGCACGGTCACGACCCGGATGGGCGATGTCTTCGGTACGACCGTGAACCTCGCCAGCCGCCTGACCTCGATAGCGCCGAAGGACACCGTGCTGGTGGACGAGGCGTTCGCCGAGGAGCTGGGGCGGATCGGCGAGGCGCCGGTCTCCGAGGCCGAGGCCGCGGCCGCGGAGAAGGCCGCCGAGGAGGGCACCGGCGGCCCGGCCCCCTCGTACCGCTTCGCGCTCCAGCCGATGTGGCAGCGGCCGGTGCGCGGCCTGGGCGTGGTCGAGCCCTGGCTGCTGAGCCGCCGCGGCTGACCCGCCACCGGCCGGGGCGCTGCGGACGCTCACGGCTTCCCCACCGGCCCTGCCCCCTCCTGCGCCCCGCGGCGGGTACCTGACATGATCCCTGCGTCAGGTCAACGTCCGTTCACAGGGAGGGCTGCATGCCACAGCAACGGTTCGGCGCGGACGGCTGGGTCGCCATCGAGCGCCATGACCACGTGGCGGAACTGATCATGGACCGCCCGAAGGCCATGAACGCCGTGTCGACGGCCATGGCCGACAGCCTGGCGCAGGCCTGCGACGAGCTGGCGGCGGACCGCTCCGTGCGGGCGGTGGTCCTCACCTCCACCCACGAGCGGGCGTTCTGTGTCGGCGCGGACCTCAAGGAGCGCAACTCCCTCACCGACGCGGAGCTGATGCGGCAGCGCCCGCGCACCCGCGCCGCGTACACGGGCGTGCTGGAACTGCCGGTGCCCACCATCGCCGCGGTGCACGGCTTCGCGCTCGGCGGCGGCTACGAGCTGGCGCTGGCCTGCGACCTGATCGTGGCCGACGGTACGGCGACGGTCGGCCTGCCGGAGGTGTCGGTGGGCGTCATCCCGGGCGGCGGGGGCACCCAGCTGCTGCCGCGCCGGGTGGGCGCGGCGCGGGCGGCCGAGCTGGTGTTCACCGCGCGGCGGGTGCCGGCGCCGGAGGCCGCGGAGCTGGGCCTGGTCGACCAGCTGGTCGAGGACGGGCGCGACCGCGCCGAGGCGCTGGAGCTGGCGGCCCGGATCGCCCGGAACTCGCCGCTCGGACTGCGCGCCGCCAAGCGCGCCCTGCGGTTGGGGCACGGACTGGATCTGCGGACCGGCCTGGATCTGGAGGACGGTGCCTGGCGCAGTGTGGCCTTCTCCGGGGACCGGACGGAGGGCGTGGCGGCCTTCAACGAGAAGCGCGAACCGCAGTGGCCCGGCGAGTGAACCGGGGCCGGGCCGGCAACCGGTGACGGCGGGCGGCCGGCGGGACGGACGGGCGGCGGTGCTCCGGCGGCGCACCGCCCCCGGTGACGCACCGTAAGACCTGCCCGCAAGGCCTCACCGGAGGGTCACCCGTCCCGCCCCGACCAGGGCCGACGCGCGGAGCGCCCGGGTGTCGAACGCGTACCGGAAGGGGCGGAAGGGGTTAAACATTCCTACGCTGGAATACAGAGCGTGCTCACGGTGACGGAATGCGAGGATCCGGTGACGGGCGAGGGCGATGCGAGGCTGCGGGCCGTGGTGGAGCTGGCGCAGGCGATGGCGGCCGCGCACACGCCGCGCGAATCGGCGCACGCCGCGGCCCAGGGCGTGTGCCAGGCCCTGGGCGGCTCCTTCGCGGCGATCTCGAAATGGGAGCGTGAGCTGGGGAAGCTGCGGGTGCTGGTCAATACCGGCGAACTCGCCGACGGCGAGGAGGAGTTCCCGGACGACGAGAGCTACCCGGTCCACGAGTTCCCGGAGATCGCCGGCTTCGTGCACGAGCAGTGGGCGGGCGGCGGCGAGTCCAGCGCGTGGGTGGAGGCCGCCGAGGGGCCGGCCGGCGCCCCGGCGCGCGAGGAGCGGGACGGCGGCCGGGGCAACGCCCAGCGGGTGGCCGCGCTGCACCGCCGGGGCCGCGGCTGCTGTGTGGTCGCGCCCATCGTGCTGCACGGCCGGGCGTGGGGCGAGCTGTATGTCGCGCGGCGTACGGGGGAGCCGGTCTTCGGCCGGGCGGATGCCGACTTCGCCGGTGTGCTCGCCGCCGTGACGGCCGCCGGGATCGCCCAGACGGAGCGGCTGGCGGAGGTGCGCCGGCTGGCGTTCACGGACTCGTTGACCGGTCTCGCCAACCGTCGCGCCGTCGACATGCGGCTGGACGAGGCGCTGGAGCTGCACCGCAGCGACGACGTGGTGGTCAGCCTGGTGGTGTGCGATCTGAACGGGCTGAAGCGGGTGAACGACTCCCGCGGCCACGCGGTCGGCGACCGGCTGCTGGAGCGCTTCGGCTCGGTGCTGTCGCTGTGCGGCGCCATGCTGCCGGGCACCCTGGCCGCCCGGCTCGGCGGCGACGAGTTCTGCCTGCTGGCGGTGGGCCCGCCGGCCGACGAGGTGGTCAAGGTCGCCGGTGAACTGTGCGACCGGGCGGGGGAGCTGGACCTGGGTGAGGGGGTCGCGGTCGGGGTCGCCTCGACCGGTGATCCGATCGGTGAGGTGCGCAGCCCCCGGCGGCTCTTCCGGCTCGCGGACGCCGCGCAGTACAAGGCCAAGGCGGCGCGGTCGGGCGAGCCGGTGGTCGCCGGGCGGCACGGCGGCAAGGACGATCCGGTCGTCCGGCTCGCGGACGCCCCGGACCGGCGGCCGGGGCCGGAGCGCCGGCGCTTCCGGAGATGAGGGTGCGCCGCGCCCCGCGCCCCGGCTCGGCGGCCCGCGCCCCCGGGGCGGGGGTGATCCCGACATCCGGTGGTGACATCTGGCGATTCAGTCTCTAGGGTGCCTGAATATGGATATGCACACTGTGGTGCTGGGGACGTCCGGCACGCGCGCACAGGACGTCATCGCGGTGGCCCGCGGCGCCGCCCGGATCGAGCTGTCCGAGGAGGCCCTCGCGGCCGTCGCCGCCTCCCGCGCCTTCATCGACGAGCTGGCCGCCAAGCCCGACCCCGTCTACGGCGTCTCCACCGGCTTCGGGGCGCTGGCCGTCCGGCACATCAGCCCCGAGCTGCGGGTCCAGCTCCAGCGCAACATCGTGCGCTCGCACGCGGCCGGCATGGGCCCGCGGGTCGAGCGCGAGGTGGTCCGGGCCCTGATGTTCCTGCGGCTGAAGACGCTCGCCTCCGGGCACACCGGCGTCCGCCCCCTGGTCGTCGAGACGATGGCCGCGATACTCAACGCCGGCATCACCCCCGTCGTCCACGAATACGGCTCGCTCGGCTGCTCGGGTGACCTCGCACCGCTCTCGCACTGCGCGCTGACGCTGATGGGCGAGGGCGACGCGGAGGGCCCCGACGGCGTGGTCCGCCCGGCCGGTGAGCTGCTGGCCGCGCACGGCATCGAGCCCGTCGAGCTGCGCGAGAAGGAGGGCCTGGCGCTGCTCAACGGCACCGACGGCATGCTCGGCATGCTCGTGATGGCCTGCGCCGATCTCGCCCGGCTGTTCACCTCCGCGGACATCACCGCGGCCCTGTCCCTGGAGGCGCTGCTCGGCACGGACAAGGTCCTCGCGCCCGAGCTGCACGCCATCCGCCCGCACCCCGGGCAGGCGGCCGCCGCCGCCAACATGTCCAAGGTGCTGGCGGGTTCGGGCTTCACCGGCCACCTCCAGGACGACGCCCCGCGCGTCCAGGACGCCTACTCCATCCGCTGCGCCCCGCAGGTCGCCGGCGCCGGCCGGGACACCCTCGACCACGCCCGGCTGGTCGCCGACCGCGAGCTGGCCGCCGCCGTCGACAACCCCGTCGTCCTCCCGGACGGCCGGGTCGAGTCCAACGGCAACTTCCACGGCGCCCCGGTCGCCTACGTCTTGGACTTCCTGGCCATCGCCGCCGCCGACCTCGGCTCCATCGCCGAGCGCCGTACCGACCGCCTCCTGGACAAGAACCGCTCGCACGGGCTGCCCGCCTTCCTGGCCGGCGACCCGGGCGTCGACTCCGGCCTGATGATCGCCCAGTACACCCAGGCCGCCCTGGTCAGCGAGTTGAAGCGGCTGGCCGCACCGGCCTCGGTGGACTCCATCCCGTCCTCCGCCATGCAGGAGGACCACGTCTCGATGGGCTGGTCGGCGGCGCGCAAGCTGCGCACCGCGGTCGACAACCTGACCCGGATCATCGCCGTCGAGCTCTACGCGGCGACCCGTGCCATCGAGATGCGCGAGGGCCTGGTGCCGGCCCCGGCCACCCGTGCCGTGCTGGACGCGGTGCGCGGCGCGGGCATCGAAGGACCGGGCGACGACCGCTTCCTGGCCCCCGACCTGGCGGGCGCGTATGCGTTCGTGCGGGACGGGAAGCTGGTGGCGGCGGTGGAGTCGGTCACCGGCGCGCTGGCGTAACGAGGCCGGATGGGGCGCCGGCCTCAGCTGATCCCGTCGCGGGTGCGGCGGACGGAGTAGCTGACCAGGCCGGCGCCGAGCGCGAGGCAGGCGGTGCCCCCGATCACGTACGGCGTGGTGTCCGGGCTGCCGGTGTCGGCGAGGAAGTGCGGTGCGGTGCCGGCCTGCTGACGGTCCGTGCCGATGGAGCGGGCGCCGTCGTGCGCGGTGGTCGTCGCGGACCGGGCGTCGCCGTCCCGCGCCTGGTCCCCGGCCCGGTCGGCCACCTCGGGCCCGGCCGGTACGGAGGCCGCCCGCGGACGGGAATCTGTCACCCCGTCAAGCTCCGCGGTGGCATGGGCGGACGGAACGAACCACAGGGCGAACAGCACCGATCCCGCGGCCGCGGCGGTCAGTAGTGGTCGTCGTGCCGTCACGGATGCGATCCCCCTTGTGGGTCGGCGAATTGGCCGTTGACCTCAGATGTTAATGACAGCCGCGGGTCGCAGGGAAGTCGGGAGCCGTCCATGCCTAACCTCCGTGCTATGAGCAATGGCGAGACATCACGTTTTGTGCGGCTTCATGTCGAACTGATCATGGAGATCACCGACACCGGCCGGCTGACCGGCGCCGCCGTCGACCACATCGACAAGGACCCCGCGCTCCCCGACGAGGAGCGCAGACAGTCCCTGGCGGCGGTCAAGGAGGACCCGGCGGACGCGCTGGCCCATCTGATCGACCCGTTCGACCTGGTCACCGCGGTGCCGGGGACCGAACTCGCGCAGGCCTCCTGGAGCAGCGAGGAGCTGACCGACTACGACCCGGACGCCGAGTGGGACGCGGCGGAGTGGGATCTGGCCGACGACGTCGACGGGGAGGGCTGACCGGCACCCGTCCCGCGCGCCGCGTCCCCTCCCGCCGGCGCGCTCCCCCGATCACCGACCACGGCCCCCGTACGGCACCCGCCGTACGGGGGCCGGCTACGTCGGGAGCCCGGGTTCCGGCCACAGAGAGACCGGTTCCCGACCGCGGCGGGCCCGATTTCTCCCCCGCGCGAACGCGCTGGTGACCCCAGAGCGCCCGATTTCTCACCGCGATCACCTTCTGACCGGCATCAGACCAATACGTGTCCTACACCACACTTTGTCAAGGCATGGAACCGGCGAAACGGAAAAGGCGTTTCCATGGAGTCGGCCGGAATGCCTGCGTCCAGATATGCCTGCGTTCAGTTGGCAGCTCGCTCGGGGATACGTGCGAAACCGGTAGCAATGGAGATGCGTGTGATAACGGACAGCAAGCGTCGCAAACGCCTCATGGCCAGCGCCGCGCTGCTGGGGGGCGTACTCGCGCTTGCGGCGTGTGGCGGCAGCAGCGCGGCCGACCGAGGGCTGGGTGACGGTGGTGACAGCACCCGTCACGAGAACGTCCAGCAGGTGGACGCGGCGGCCGCGAAGGACGCCTCCGACGCCAGGATCAAGATCCTCCCGGCGGACGGGGCCACCGACGCGGGCATCAACAGCGACGCCCTGGTCACGGTCAGCAACGGCAAGCTCACCGATGTCGCGATGACCTCGGTCGACGCCAAGAAGACCGTCGACGGCACACTCTCGGCCGACGGCAGCTCCTGGAAGCCGAACCAGCCGCTGAACCGGTCGACGAAGTACAAGGTCACCGCGCACGCCGTGGACGCCCAGGGCCGCACGGCGGTGGAGAACTCCACCTTCACCACCGTCTCCCCGGCGAACAGCTTCATCGGGAACTTCACGCCCGAGGACGGCTCGACCGTCGGTGTCGGCATGCCGGTGTCGGTCAACTTCGACAAGCCGGTCACGAACAAGACCGCCGTCCAGTCCGCGATCAACGTCTCCGACGACAGCAACCAGCCGGTCGTCGGCCACTGGTTCAACGACAAGCGGCTGGACTTCCGCCCCCAGGAGTACTGGAAGGCGAACTCCAGGGTCACCATGACCCTGAGCCTGGACGGCGTCGAGGCCTCGCCTGGCGTGACGGGCATCCAGAACAAGACCGTCGGCTTCCGGGTCGGCCACTCGCAGATCAGCACCGTCGACTCCAAGAAGCACGAGATGACGGTGGTGCGCGACGGCCGCACGATCAAGACCCTGCCGATCTCGGCCGGTAGTGACGAGCACCCGACCTACAACGGCCAGATGGTCATCTCGGAGCGGTTCAAGCAGACCCGGATGGACGGTTCGACCGTCGGCTTCAAGAAGAAGGGCGGCAAGGGCGAGTACGACATCCACGATGTGCCGCACGCCCAGCGCCTGACCTCGTCCGGCACCTTTATCCACGGCAACTACTGGGGCAAGGGCGTCTTCGGCCACGCCAACACCAGCCACGGCTGCATCGGCCTCCAGGACGTCAAGGGCGCCAAGGACGCCAAGACGGACGGAGCCTGGTTCTTCGACCACTCGCAGACCGGCGACGTCGTCAAGGTGGTCAATGCCTCCGACCAGACCGTCAAGCCGGACAACGGCCTCAACGGCTGGAACATGGCCTGGTCGCAGTGGGTGGCCGGCAGCGCGGTCCACTGACCCCGGCGCCCCACGGCAGTGACGCCGAGGGGTGACCGCGAGGGATGACGGCGGCCGCGGCGCCGGACGTGCGCCGCGGCCGCCGCTCATCCGTGAACAGGCCGACGCCCGGCCGCGCCCTTGGAGGACGGGGCGCGCCGGGCGTCGGCCTTGCTGGTACGGGTGCCCGGCCGACCGGCACCGGAAAGCCGGGCGCGGCGCCGTCCTCCGTACAGTTGAGCGGGTGAGCGAGCGCGGAAGCACAGGGCGGGGCGGGCCGTCGTCGCCGGCGGCCGGTGAACTGGTCGGGCAGGTGCTCGGCAGCGTCCGTTACGCGCCGGACGGCGAGCCGGCCGAGGACGCCATCGAGGCCGGCGCCTCGATGCTGGCCGCGGCCGAGGCCGGCTGGGAGGCGGTGAGCGCGGCCGTGGTCGCCGCCGCCGTGGCCGGGGTGCGGCAGTGCTGGGCGGGCGGCTGGTACCCCGCCGACCTGGAGCGGATCGTACGGCGCGAGACCCCCGGTACCACTCAGGCGGCCCTGGTCGTCGATGCCGTCGCGGCCGAGGCGGCCCGGCCGCCCGCCGCGCGTCCCCCGCGGGACCCCCGCTGGGCCGGTCAGCTGCGCGACCTCGGCGCCGAGGTCTGGTGGCCGTCCGACGGCGGCTATCTCGACGCGCTGGCCGCCCGCCGCCGCACCTCCCGCTTCGAGACCGCGTACGACGTGCTGGCGGCGGTGCGCACGCTCGCCCGGCTGCCCCGGCTCACCCCGCTGCCGGCCCCGCCGCGGACCGCGGGGACGAGCGGCCCGGCCGGCGCCGCCGCGGACCGTGCCCTCGGCCGGATCCGCGGACTGCTCGCCAAGGCCGAGGCGACCGACTACGCCGAGGAGGCGGAGGCGCTGTCCGCCAAGGCCCAGGAGCTGATGGCCCGGCACAGCATCGACGAGGCGCTCCTCGACCGCGCGGACGGTCCCCGCGGCGGGCGGACCACCGGCCCGTCAGCGGTCCGGATCGGCATCGAGGGCCCGTACGAACAGGCCAAGGCGCTGCTGCTCGACGCGGTCGCGGCCGCCAACCGCTGCCGGGCCGTCTGGGCCGCCGACGTCGGCTTCTCCACCCTCGTCGGGTTCGCGTCCGACCTGGAGGCGGCCGAGATGCTCTACACCTCGCTGCTGCTCCAGGCCACCACCGCGATGCAGCGCGCGGCCGACGGCCTCCCCCGCGCACGCAGGGAGCAGGGTGGCGGCGGTACGCCGTCCGCCCGCGGCCGCTCCCGCCGCACCCGGGACTTCCGGCAGACCTTCCTCGTCGCCTACGCCGACCGCATCCGCGACCGGCTCGCCGAGGCCACGGCCACCGCCACCGCGACGGCCACCGCCTCCGCCGCGTCGACCCCCGCGGCCCCCGACCTCCTTCCGGTCCTCGCCGCCCGCGAACTGGCCGTCGAGGAGACCACCGGCGCCCTCTTCCCCGACACCGCCCCGGTCCGC
>NZ_SDIG01000110.1:0-22048 GCF_004122755.1 Streptomyces sp. TM32 | reverse complement strand
GTCTTCGTGGGCCGCTGGGGCTGAGTCCGGGGCCTCACCCCGACCCCGCCCGGCCCGCCTCACCCCGCCCAGACGATGGCCTGTAGCTCGCTGTACGCATGGAGGGCGTACGAGCCCACGTCCCGCCCCACTCCGCTCTTCTTGAAGCCGCCGAACGGCGCTTCCATGTTCCGGCCGACGGTGTTCACCCCGACCCCGCCGGCCCGCAGCTGCCGGGCCACCCGGAAGGCGCGGGCGACATCGCCGGACCACACGTAGTCGATGAGCCCGTAGTCGCTGTCGTTGGCCAGCGCCACCCCCTCGTCCTCCTCGTCGAAGGGCAGGACCACGACGACCGGGCCGAAGATCTCCTCCCGTACGACGCGCATCTCGGGGGTGCAGTCGGCCAGCAACGTCGGCGCGACATAGAAGCCGCGCTCCGGAGCGGACGGCCGTTCACCGCCCGCCACGACCCGCGCGCCCTCCTTGCGGCCCAGCTCGACGTACGACTCGACCCGGTCACGGTGGTCGGCCGAGATCACCGGCCCGACCACCGTCCCGCGCGCCCGGGGATCGCCGACCGGCAGCCGTGCCAGGTACTGCGTCAGCCGCTCCACCAGCGCCTCGTACACGCGCCGTTGCGCGAGCACCCGGGTCGGCGCCGTACAGATCTGCCCGCTGTAGAAGGAGTACGTCGTGCCGATGCCGGCCACCGCCGCGTCCAGGTCCGCATCGTCGAAGACCACCGCGGCGCCCTTGCCTCCCAACTCCATGAGCTGGCGCTTCATCCCGCGTCCGCAGACCTCGGCGATCTGCTGTCCGACGGCCGTGGAGCCCGTGAAGCTCACCATGTCCACGTCGGGCGAGTCGACGGCCGCCGCCCCGACCGCCGCCGAGGCCCCGCCGACGACGTTCACGACCCCCGGCGGCACCCCCGCCTCCGCCAGCGCCGCCGCCATCCGGTACACCGACAGCGGGTCCTGCGGAGCCGGCTTCACCACGACGGTGTTGCCCATCGCCAGAGCCGGCGCGATCTTTCCCGCGGGGTTCGCCCAGGGGTTGTTGTACGAGGTGATGCAGGTGACGACGCCGACCGGCTGCCGCACGGCCAGCGCACCCCACACGCCCGCCCCGCCCATCGGCCCGGCCTCGTTGATCTGCGGCGGCAACCCCTGCTCGACGGGCTCCAGCGCCCCCTTCGCATACCGCCGGAAGCGCGCCACCCCCACCCCGACCTGCATCCCGCGCGCGGTGGCGGTCGTCGCGCCGCTCTCGGCCTGCGCGAGCTCGGCATGCGCGGCGAAGTCCCGCTGCATCAGGTCCGCGGCCCGGTCGATTAGCGCGGCGCGCTGCTCCGGCGACGTACGCGACCAGGCCGGGAACGCCGCACGCGCCGCGGACGCCGCCTCGTGCACCTGCGCCCGGCTCGCCTCCGGCGCGAGCCCGACGACCGCCTCCGTCGCCGGGTCGACGACCTCGTAGTGACCGCCGTCGGGCTCGACCCACTCACCGCCGATGAACAGCCCTTCGGCGGCGGTCACTTGGAGCTCACCCTGTTCCGCTGCGTCCACTTGGTGCTCGCGCCGTTCCGCAGCCGTCATTTGGTACTCACCGTTCTCGTGTCCCGCCCCGAGCGCAGCACCGTCCCCGGCACCGCGCCGGTCACCACGTCCTCGCGGATCACCTCGACGCCGTTGACCCACACCGCGTTGATGCCGATCGCCCGGGAGTCCAGGCGCGGGCTGTCGCCGGGAAGGTCGTGCACCAGCGTGGCCTTGTCCGCGTCGATCCGTTCGGGGTCGAAGAGAACGAGGTCCGCGTGCCAGCCCTCCTCGATGCGGCCCCGCTCCCGCAGGCCGAAGAGCTGCGCCGGGTCGTCGGTGAGCATCTTCACGGCCTGTTCGAGCCCCACCAGCTTCCTGCCCCGTAGGCAGTCACCCAGGAAGCGCGTCGTATACGGCGCCCCGCACATCCGGTCCAGATGGGCGCCCGCGTCCGACCCGCCCAGCAGCACGTCCTCGTGCTGCCAGGTCTCGGCGCGCAGGGCCCAGGAGGCCGGGTCGTTGTCGCTGGGCATCGGCCACAGCACCGTCCGCAGCTGGTCGTTGGCGCAGATCTCGACCAGGCACGCGAACGGTTCCTGGCCGCGTTCGGCCGCGATGTCCTGGACGACGCGCCCGGTCAGGCCCTCGTTCGCCGCGGAGTAGGTGTCCCCGATGACGTACCGGCCGAAGTGGGCGAGCCGACGGAAGACACCCGCCTCCTTGCTGTTCGCCCGCCGCAGCAACTCTGCCCGGACGCCGGGGTCCCGGAGCCGCTCGATCCGCTCGGGCACGGGCAGGCCGAGGACGTCGCCCCACCCGGGGATCAGGTTCAGGGCGCAGAAGGTGCCGAGCGACATGTTCATGGGCGTGAGGATCGGCATCGTCAGGGCCACGATCCGGCCGCCGGCCTGCCGGGCCCGTTCGCTGGGGACCAGCTGCCGCGGCACCCGCCCGGGGACGGCCGCGTCGATCGTCAGCACGTTCCAGTTCAGCGGGCGCCCGGCCGTGACGCTCAGCTCGACCAGCAGCTCGATCTCGGCGTCGCTGAAGCGGTCGAGACAGCCGGCCACGATCGCCTCGATCTGGGTGCCCTCGTGCGCGGCGACGGCCCGCGCCAGCGCGAGCAGTTCCGCGGGCTCGGCGTGCCGGGAGGCGACCGGCCGCCCGTCGCCGTCGGAGTGGGTGGCGGACTGGGTGGTGGAGAAGCCCCACGCCCCGGCGTCCATCGCCTCGTGGAAGAGCGTCAGCATCTGCTCCAGCTGCGCGGGCGTGGGCTGCCCGCCGACGGCGTCCTCCCCCATGACGTAGCGGCGCAGCGCGCAATGCCCCACCATGAAGCCCGCGTTGACCGCGATCCGCCCCTCCAGGGCGTCCAGATACTCGCCGAACGAGCTCCACGACCAGGGCGCGCCCTGCTCCAGCGCCACCAGGGACATGCCCTCGACCTTGGACATCATCCGGCGGGTGTAGTCGGCGTCCGCGGGCCGACCGGGGTGGAGCGGTGCCAGGGTGAATCCGCAGTTGCCGCCCGCCACGGTCGTCACCCCGTGGTTGAGCGAGGGGGTCGCATACGGGTCCCAGAAGAGCTGGGCGTCGTAGTGGGTGTGCGGG
This sequence comes from Streptomyces sp. TM32, assembly GCF_004122755.1. Classification (NCBI taxonomy): domain Bacteria; kingdom Bacillati; phylum Actinomycetota; class Actinomycetes; order Kitasatosporales; family Streptomycetaceae; genus Streptomyces; species Streptomyces sp. TM32. The sequence continues at coordinate 18,914 of NZ_SDIG01000110.1, read as the reverse complement.
TCGACGAAACCGGGAGCGAGGATCAGACCGGTGGCGTCCTCGCTGGTCGTCGCGTCCTGGGTGATGGTGCCGGCCGGCGCGACGACGGCGATCCGGCCGGCCTCGATGCCGACGTCGGCGGTGTACGAGGGCGCGCCCGTTCCGTCCACTACGGTCGCGCCCTTGATCAGGTGGTCGAGCACGGGCGATGCCCCCTTCTCCTCAGCGGTCGTCAGCGGAAATCGACTTCTCCACGGCGGAACCCGGCCCGACCCGGGCGGACCAGGCTCGTTCCCCGGCTTCTCCTTGACAGAACTCGGCCTCAGGGTCTACCGCCGGACCTCAGCTCCCCGCGGCCTTCCGGAACCGGCTGGTCCGGTGCACCGGATCCGTGTCGATCTCCGGGATCACGTGCTCACCGATCAGCCGGATCGTGTTCATGGTGTCCTCGTACGAGATCCCGATCGGCAGACCGAAGCTCAGCTGGTCGGCGCCGGCCCGCTCCCACCGCCGGCACTGCCCGAGCACCTCGTCCGGGTCGCCGCAGATCATCAGCTCCTCGGCGATCAGCAGCTCGATGACCTCGGCGGTGTAGTCGGGCAGCAGCTCGGGCCACTCGGGGATGCCGTCGGGCCGCGGGAAGGTGTCGTGGTAGCGGAAGACCAGCGACTGGAGGTAGTTGAGCCCTCCGTTGACCGCGATCTCCACCGCCTTGTCGTGCGTCTCGGCGCAGATCGCCGTGGACGTCACCATCACGTTGTCGTTGACGAAGTCACCGATCGGCTCGGCGTCCCGGATCGCCGTCTTGTACTGCTCCAGCACCCACTCCATGTCGGAGACCTTCTGCACGCTGAAGCCGAGGACGCCCAGGCCCTTCTTCGCGGCCATGGCGTACGAGGACGGCGAGCCGGCCGCGTACCACATCGCCGGGTGCGAGGCCCCGTACGGCTTGGGGAAGATCTTCCGCGGCGGCAGCTGCCAGTGCTTGCCCTGGAACCCGGGGTACTCCTCCTGGAGCCACATCTTCGGGAACTCGGCGATGGTCTCTTCCCAGATCTCCTTGGTGTGGTTCATATCGGTGATGCCCGGCAGGAACCCCAGGATCTCGTGGCTGCCGGCGCCCCGCCCGCTGCCGAATTCGAAGCGCCCTTCGCTGAGGTGGTCGAGCATGGCGACCTTCTCGGCGACCTTCACCGGGTGGTTGACCTGGGCGAGCGGGTTGAAGATCCCGGACCCCAGGTGGATCCGCTCGGTCGCGTGGGCCAGATAGCCGAGGAAGACGTCGTTGGCGGAGAGGTGCGAATACTCCTCCAGGAAGTGGTGCTCGGACGCCCAGGCGTACTTGAAGCCCGACGCGTCCGCCTGGATGACGTACTCGGTCTCCTCCATCAGCGCCTTGTGCTCCGCGAGCGGATCGGTCTCGGCCCGCTTGCCCACGTACCCCTGTACAAAGAGCCCGAATTCCACGGAGGTTCACCGTCCCCTGGGACTATTTCTGACACATCGTCAGATTCGATGTGCCGACTGTTCCAGCGCGCGCAGGGAGCGTCAAGGGCCACCACCGCACGACCTGACGCTGCATCAGACGATGCTGACCCCCGCCAGCCAGCCCCCGTCGATGACGAACGGCTGCCCGGTGATGTACGACGAGTCCGCGCACGACAGGAAGAGCGCCAGCTTGGCGACCTCCTCCGGCTGCCCGATCCGCCCCAGCGGCACCAGCTTCTGGTAAAGCTCGTCGACGGCCCGCTTCGACCCGGCGGGGTCGACGGCCGGGTCGAGCCCGGCCGGGTTGGTCATCGGGGTGTCCACCGCCCCCGGACACACCGCGTTGACCCGGATCTTCCGGGCCGCCAGCTCCATCGCGGCGACCCGGGTCAGCCCGAGGACCGCATGCTTGGTCGCGGCATACGCCCCGACGAACGCCATGCCCGTCAGTGCCGTGTAGGAAGCCGTGTTGACGATCGTGCCGCCGCCCGCCGCCTCGATCTCCGGCGCCACCGTACGGATCCCCAGGAAGCACCCCATTTGGTTGACCTGCACCACCTCCTGGAACTCCGCCAAGGGCGTCGACACCAACTCGTTGAAGCGCAGGATCCCGGCGTTGTTGACCAGCCCGTCGATCTTCCCGAAGGTGTCCTTGGCGGCGACGACGGCGGCCTGCCAGTCCGCCTCCCGCGTCACATCCAGGTGCACGTACCGCGCGGCATGCTCACCGAGCTCCCCCGCGAGCGCCTTCCCTCGCTCGTCGAGCACGTCCCCGAGCAGCACCCGCGCCCCCTCCGCGACGAACAGCCGCGCCTCCTGCTCACCCTGCCCACGCGCCGCACCCGTCACGATGACGACCCGCCCGTCGAGCTTGCCCATGCCTGCACTCCTCTGCCGGTGAGTACCTCTGTGCCTGCTGGTGCGTACGTCCGTTTCCGCTGGTGGGCGCCCTGGGGTACGTGCGCCCCTCCCGGCGGGGTACGTGCGTCCCCACCGGCGTGCAGGCCCCGGGACGGCGGCCCGTCAACCGCCCAGCAGCGGCGCCACGTCCGTCCCGAACGCCGCCATCTGGTCCGTCAGTTCGGTACGGCTGCGGCTGCGGAACCGCACCTGGACCTGATCCACGCCCATCGCCCGGTACTCCCGCAGCGAGCCCGCGATCCGCTCGGGCGTGCCGGACAGCGTCCGCCGGCCGACCACCCACCCCGGCTTGCCCACATACAGCGGCTCGGCGAGGGCGCCGATCACGAGGGGCGTCTCGATCCCCGCCGCCTCCCTCAGCCGCCGCAGCTTCGCGATCTGCCCGGGCAGTGCGTCCCGCCGGTCGCCCTGCGGCAACCACCCGTCACCCCGCACCGCGGCCCGGCGTACGGCGGCGGGCGAGGAGCCGCCCACCCAGACCGGCGGGCGCGGCGTCTGCACGGGGCGCGGCGCCTGCCCCAGCCCCTCGAACGCGAACCGCTCCCCCGCGAACGCGGGGAACTCCTCCGGCCCCAGCGCCGCCTTCAGCGCGTCGACCGTCTCGTCCAGCACCGCGCCACGCCGCTCGAAGTCCACCCCGAGCGCCTCGAACTCCTCCCGGACGTGTCCGGCCCCGACCCCGAGGATCAGCCGCCCCCCGGAGAGCCGGTCCAGCGTCGCGTACTGCTTGGCCGTGACCAGCGGATGCTTCAGCCCGACCACCGCCACATGGCTGAGCAGCCGCACCCGCTCGGTGACGGCGGCCAGATGCGCGAGGGTGGCGACCGGGTCGTACCAGACGGTGCTCATCGCCTCGGCCAGCCGCCGTGGGATCGCGATGTGCTCACAGCAGGCGAGGTAGGCGAACCCGTAGTGGTCGGCGGCCCGCGCGACGGCCACCAGGTCCCCGGGCCCCGCGGCCGGCTCCCAGCTCTCCGCGAAGAGGGTGCTCTGCGCCTGCACCGGAAGCTGCATGCCGTACGCCAGCCGCCCCGCCCGGGGCCGCCACACCGCTTCGTCCGCGCTGTCCATACGCCCTCCCCGACCGTACCTGACGGAGCGTCATATAACTTGCGCGGGACATCGTCGTACCTGCCGAGGCATCAGGCAAGGGGCGCAGGAGAGCGGACCACCGGGATTCGGTCCGAGGAGGGCCCTGCCTCCCGCGGCCTACCGGCCCGCACAACCGCTCAGCTTTCGCCGCCGGACGAGGCACGTGCCGCGTTCGGCTGCGAGCCGGCACCGCGGGAGCGCAGTTCCTCGTTGATCCGCCGGGCTTCCTCAAGCTGGTCTTCGAGGATGACGATGCGGCAGGCGTCCTCGATCTTGGTGCCCCGGTCGACGAGTTCACGGGCCCGGGCGGCGATGCGCAGCTGGTAACGCGAGTAGCGGCGGTGGCCGCCCTCGGAGCGCAGCGGGGTGATCAGGCGGTTCTCACCGAGGGTGCGGAGGAAGGCGGGCGTTGCGCCGATCATTTCGGCGGCCCGACCCATGGTGTAGGCGGGGTAATCGTCGTCGTCGAGATTGTCGGTGGGGCGGGGACTGCTAGGTGGCATAGCACCTCGTCTTTCGGGGACGCATCGAGGGGCCCGGGTGCCGTGCGGCACCCGGGCCCCGAGCTTTCAACACCATCTACCGGCTCACTGCGCCGGCCTTCTTTTTCCGCTTGTCCACCTGGGAGGGCGGAGGTGCGGGGATCGCAAATACGTGACCGGGGACCACCTTCCATTCTGGGGCCTGCGGTACCCGAGCGGTGTTCTTCCTCGCCCGGGCGATCCTGATGGCGTCTGCTCCTTACCTCGTTCGCTGAATCGGTCGTACTGCGGATCTTGCGGGTACTGCTTGCGGCCCCTTGGACCGCTTGGCCCGGCAGCCAGCGACGGGACCCACCATTTCCGGCCCCGCTACTCCGCTGCCGTTCCACACCTGCTGTGACCTGCATGCACGGCAGTTCATGTCTGCCATGCCTTCTTCGCTGTCTTGACTACAAACAGAACCCTAACCCCTTCCAAACCACATGTCTACACTTGCCATGACAGATTTCCTTCGAAGCGGGATGTAGTGGTTCTACCGCGCCCACACCTCGGGAAGCTGCTCCGCCGGGAGAGTGAACGACGGGCGCGACAGCCCCGCCGGCGGCGCCCGGCCCGCCAGGTACGGGCGCCGGCCGCCGCCAGGTACGGGCGCCGACCCGCGCTCACTCCGGCGTCGTGGCCGTCTCGACCCAGTGCAGGCATTCCTTCGACCCGGCCACCATCGGGACGGCCGTCACGAGGGGCGTCTCGATCCCCGCCGCCTCCCTCAGCCGCCGCAGCTTCGCGATCTGCCCGGGCAGTGCGTCCCGCCGGTCGCCCTGCGGCAACCACCCGTCGCCCCGCACCGCGGCCCGGCGTACGGCGGCGGGCGAGGAGCCGCCCACCCAGACCGGCGGGCGCGGCGTCTGCACGGGGCGCGGCGCCTGCCCCAGCCCCATACGCGAGACAGTTCGCCATGTCGGCCTGCTTTCTCAGGTGGGTCATGCCCCGAGCCACGCCAAGCACGACTGCGGAGCCTTCGGCAGTCATGCGATGACTGACCGTAGGGGCCCGGAGAAGGCAGCAGGGGCACACTTTGTGCCCCCTCGCTCACGCCGCCAGCGCGCCGATTCTCACCGCCAGTTCGCTCGCTCGCCGTCGCTGTGCCGGACTCTTCGAGTCCGCCTCTTCGAGGAGGACGCGTCGGGCGTAGCCGTTGTAGCGCACGGTTTCCGGTGCGGCCTCGTACGCCTTGCCGAGGGCGGCAAGGGCGGCCTCCGCCTGCCCGTCGAGCTGATATCCGCGCGCTTCCTCAATGCGGTGCCGGGCACGTCTGGGACGCGAAGGGAGGGTCGTGGTGTCCGCAGCGGCCGCCTGCCGGACGCTCTCCGGTCCCGCGTGCAGCTCGACCGCGACGGTGACCGCATGCGCACCCATGACGGCTCGCGAAAAGGAGGTGACGGGGTGGAAGTAGTCGGCGGGCAGCCGTTCGGCCATGGCGCGTGCCACGTCCCAATAGCGCCAGGCGGTCCCGGTGTCGCCGCGGCGGGCTGCCGTGTACCCGGCCTCGAACTGCAGGGCTCCCGTGATGGCAAGCACTTCGTTTCCGGCATCCGGCAACAGCGGCTCCAGATAGCGGATGGTCTCCAGATTCACTGCGTCGGCAGCGTCGAAGTGCGCGTGTCCGCTGTCCCGGTGCGCTTGAGTCGCCAGCCACGCCGATACACCGATGGCATGCGGATCCTCGGATTCCTGCGCGGCGACCATTCCTCGCTCCACCACCCGCCACAACAGCGAGGCATCCGGTTGGTAGGCGAGGAAGAACCGGCTGAGGCTGTACACCTCGGACAAAATCCGCTGCGATGTGCGACGCTGGCTCGCTGAGTCGGCCTGCAACACCGCCAGTTGTGCGTCCTGGATGAGGTCCGGCAGCAGGGCGCCGATGACGTCACGGTGGTGAGGAGCGGAATGCCGGGCGGCCCAGGCACGGACGAGGCGCTCCCGGAGATGCTCCGGCGCCGGCGCCTCGCACCGCGTGGTCAGAGGGAACGTGTGGGCCAGGCGTGACTACGGGAAGGTGGCCGACGGGCAGCCGTAGCGCCTCAGCCCCCCGCCCCCGCCCAAAGCCCCTCCCCCGTCAACCCCAGCAGCTCGATCGCATTGCCGCGCACGATCCGTTCCACCACGTCGGGGGGCAGGTGACCCATCTGGGACTCGCCGACCTCCCGGGACTTGGGCCAGGTCGAGTCCGAGTGCGGGTAGTCGGTCTCGTACAGGACGTTGCCGACGCCGATCGCGTCGAGGTTCCGCAGCCCGAAGGCGTCGTCGAAGAAGCAGCCGTAAATGTGCTCGGCGAAGAGTTCGGCGGGTGGGCGCAGGACCTTGTCGGCGACGCCGCCCCAGGCGCGGTTCTCCTCCCAGACCACGTGGGCGCGCTCCAGGATGTACGGGATCCAGCCGATCTGACCCTCGGCGTACATGATCTTCAGGTGCGGGAAGCGGTCGAATGCGCCGCTCATCAGCCAGTCGACCATCGAGAAGCAGCAGTTGGCGAAGGTGATCGTCGAGCCGACGGCGGGCGGGGCGTCGGCGGAGGTCGAGGGCATCTTCGACGAGGAGCCGATGTGCATGGCGATGACCGTGCCGGTCTCGTCGCAGGCGCGCAGGAACGGGTCCCAGTGGTCGGTGTGGATGCTGGGCAGGCCCAGGTGGGGTGGGATTTCGCTGAAGCAGACGGCACGGACGCCGCGCGCCGCGTTGCGCCGTACCTCCGCGGCGGCCAGTTCCGCGTCCCACAGGGGGACGAGGGTGAGCGGGATCAGCCGGCCCTGTGCCTGCGGGCCGCACCACTCCTCCACCATCCAGTCGTTGTAGGCCCGTACGCCGAGCAGCCCCAGCTCGCGGTCCTTGGCCTCGGTGAAGGTCTGGCCACAGAAGCGGGGAAAGGTGGGGAAACACAGGGCGGACTGGACGTGATTGAGGTCCATGTCGGCCAGTCGCTCGGGCACGCTGAAGGAACCGGGGCGCATCTGCTCGTAGGTGATCCCTTCGAGCCGGATGTCGTCGCGGGAGTGGCCGACGGCGGTGTCGAGGCGGGTCAGCGGGCGGTGCAGGTCCTCGTAGACCCACCAGTCGGCTATCGGGCCGTCGTCACCCGCGGCGCCCATCTTTGGAGCGAACTTTCCGCCGACGAAGGACATTTCCTTCACGGGTGCCCGGACGATGCGCGGTCCGGTGCCGTGGTACTTCGACGGGAGCCGATCCAGCCAGACCTGGGGAGGCTCCACCGTGTGGTCGTCCACCGAAATGATCTTGGGGAAGGTCGCCATGCCGGATACGGTAGCGCTGATCTGACGATCCGTCAGTAACGGATGCCGGGAGGCCGGGAACCCAGGGGCGCACGGAGCGTCAGCCTCCGCGCCCCCGCCGTGCGCCACCCCGCCCCCGGCCCCGATCAGGCGGGCAGGCTTTGTGCACGGTCGGGACCCCTACTGACGGAAGCGGGCGCGACAAGGCAGACTGACCGTTGCGCACAGCAAGGCAGTGCGTACAGCGCGACAGATGGCACACGGCAGGGGGGCACCATGGACGACGGTCCGGGGCGGGAGCGGCTCCGCTTCACCGTGCTCGGTCCCGTACGGGCCTGGCGCGGCGCAACGCCGCTGGCAGCGGGCTCCCCGCAGCAGCGTGCGCTGCTCGCCGCACTGCTGCTGCGCGGCGGACGGACCGCCACCGCGGCCGAACTCGTCGACGCCCTGTGGGGCGACGAGCCGCCGCACGCCGCGCTCGCCGCGCTGCGCACGTACGCCTCCCGGCTGCGCAAGGCGCTGGGCGACGACTCGGAAGCCCTGGTCAGCGAGTCCGGCGGCTACGCCTTAAGGCCGGTGGACGGCCGCCCGCTGGACCTCGACCACGACCACGCCGAGCAGTACGCCGGCGAGGCGGAGAAGGCCAAGGCCTCCGGTGACCGCACCCGCGCCCGGGAACTCCTCGACAAGGCCCTGGCGCTGTGGGACGGCGAACCGCTCGCCGGGCTGGCCGGGCCGTACGCGGAAACCCAGCGCACCCGGCTGGAGGAGTGGCGGCTGTCCCTCACGGAGACCCGCCTCGAACTCGATCTGGAAGCCGGCTGCCACGCCGAGGTGGTGTCGGAGCTGACCGCGCTCACCGCCGCGCACCCGCTGCGCGAGCGGCTGCGCGAACTCCTCATGCTGGCGCTGTACCGCAGCGGACGGCAGGCCGAGGCGCTCGCGGTGTACGCCGACACCCGCCGGCTGCTCGCCGATGAGCTGGGGGTCGATCCGTGCGCCTCGCTCTCCGACCTGCACCAGCGGATCCTGCGTGCGGACACCGACCTGGACGCGCCGCCCGTCGTCGACAACTGTCCGGACACCAGCGACCAGGTCTTCGTGCGCCCCCAGCAACTCCCGGCCACCGTGGCCGACTTCACCGGCCGCCGCGCCTTCGTCAACGACCTCGGCGGGCAGCTCGCCACCGCCGAGGGCAGCGTGATGGCCGTCTCCGCGCTCACCGGCATCGGCGGCGTCGGCAAGACCACCCTCGCCGTCCATGTCGCGCACGCCGCCCGTGAGCACTTCCCCGACGGTCAGCTCTACGTCGACCTCCAGGGCGCGGGGCACGCCCCCTCCGAGCCGGAGGCGGTGCTCGGCGCCTTCCTGCGGGCCCTCGGAACCGCTGATTCCGCCATCCCGGACGGCCTGGAGGAGCGCGCCGCGCTCTACCGCTCCACCCTCGCCGGCCGCCGCGTCCTGGCGCTGCTGGACAACGCCCGCGACGCCGCGCAGATCCGCCCGCTGCTGCCCGGTGCGGAGGGCTGTGCCGCGCTGATCACCAGCCGCGCCCGCATGATCGACCTGGCCGGGGCGCATCTGATCGACCTCGATGTGATGAGCCCCGAGGAGGCGCTGACCCTCTTCACCCGCATCGTCGGCGAGGAGCGCGTCACCTCCGAGCGGCAGGCCGCCATGGCCGTCGTCGGCGCCTGTGGCTTCCTGCCGCTGGCCATCCGGATCGCCGCCTCCCGGCTCGCCGCGCGCCGTACGTGGACGGTGTCCATCCTGGCCCGCAAGCTCGCCGATGAACGCCGCCGGCTGGACGAGCTGCGCGCCGGCGACCTCGCCGTCAAAGCCACCTTCGAGCTGGGTTACGGGCAGCTGGAGCCCCATCAGGCCCGCGCCTTCCGCCTGTTGGGGCTGGCCGACGGCCCGGACATCTCGCTGCCCGCCGCGGCGGCCGTGCTCGACCTCGACCTCGATGACGCGGAGGACCTCGTCGAATCCCTGGTCGACGCCAGCCTCCTGGAATCCGCCGCCCCCGGCCGCTACCGCTTCCACGACCTGGTCCGGCTCTACGCCCGCGACTGCGCCGAGCGGGACGAACAGCCGCCCTCGGAGCGGGACGCGGCGCTCTCGCGGCTGCTGGACTTCTATCTGGCGACGGCCGCCCGGATGTACGCCCTGGAGCGGCCCGGCGACCGGCTCATCGACCACATGGAGACCACCCGCTATCCGGGGCTGGAGCTGACGGACCGCCAGGCCGCGCTGTCCTGGCTGTTCAGCGAGGCCAGCTGTGTGCTCGCCTGCGCCCAGCAGGCCACCGGCCCCGCCTTCCTGCGGCGCTCGGTCGACCTGCTGCTGCTGACCCTGGACCTCGCCGAGTCCGGCGCCGACGCCCGGCAGTACGAGCAGGCCAATGTGCGGCTGCTGGCGGCCGCCCGGGCCGCCGAGGACCAGCACGCCCAGGCCCGGCTGCACACCTCGCTCACCAACGTCCACACCCTCGCGGGACGGCTCGACGAGGCGGACGAGCACGCCAAGTCGGCCATGCTCCTCGGTCTGGCGGTGGGCGACCCCTTCTCGTCGTCCAACGCGCCCAACGACCGGGGCATCATCGCCGGTGAACAGAAGCGGCACGCGGACGCGGAGGCCTACCTCAACCAGGCGCTCGCCGCCTTCCGCGCGGACAACAACGAGCAGTCCGAGGCCAGCGCGCTGTGCAACCTCTCCCGGGTCCATCTGGACACCGGGCGCACGGACAGCGCCATCGCGCTCGCCGAACAGGGCATCGCCATCTACCGCCGGCTCGGCGCCGAACGGCGCCTGGCCAACGGCATGTACGCACTGGCGCTGGCCTTCACCCTGGCCAACCGCCTGGACGATGCCACCGTTCAGCTGATGAAGGCGCTCACGATATTCCAGCAGAGCCGCCAGCGGTTCTGGGAGGGCATGACGTACTTCCGCCTCGCCGAGGTCGAACTGGCCGGAAACCGGCCCGCGGACGCCGCCAACCACGCCGAACAGGCACTGACGACGCTGCGCGGTATCGGCGGCGAGTGGTGGCGGGCCAATGCCCTGACGACGCTCGGCCGGGCCCTGCACGCCATCGGCCACCCCGGCCGGGCGCGGGTGTGCTGGCAGGAAGCATTGGCCATCCACGACCGGCTCGGCTCGCCCGAATCCCTCACGGTGCGCTCGCTACTGGCTCCGGTGGCCGCCGCATAGTCGCAGGTCAGCGACGTAATCGCGGACGTTTATCGATCGTTCATCGCCACCGGCCAGTCTCTTCATTACCGAACCGCCGCCTCGGGGGGCAAGCGGCTCGGTGACCCGGCCCCACCGTAAGGTGTTCGGCCCTGGTACACCTCTCCGGCGGCCCACGGGGGAGTCGCCGGCGAGGCGTACTGTACAGCGCCCATACACAGGAGTTGGTCACCGTGAGTACTGAAGAGAACAACATCCAGCCCAACCAGAAGCCGATCATCAAGCCGATGGACAAGCACCGGCCGATCATCGGCGAGGGCGCCGCGCCGGAGGCGTCGCAGACGCCCGTGCCCGGCGTCCTGTCCGCCAAGGACAAGCACCGGCCGATCACGGACCCCCACGAGGTCTGAGCGGTTCGCACCACGTTTTCGGGGGATCGCAGGGGCTGGTTTCGATGGCACGGAGGGGAGCCATCGGGACCGGTCCCTGCGGCGTTTTTCCGGCTCCCCTCCTCGTACGGCACCTTCCAGCACCCGGAGTTCGCATGAACCGACTCAAGACGGCCCTCGTGACCCTTGCCGTGGCCACCGCCATAGCCGGCGGCGCCGCGGCACCGGCACTGGCCGACAGCGCCCATCCCGTCCCGGGTACCGGCCTGACCACCCTGGACCGGCACCGGCCCGTGGCCGCGCAGCAGGCCCCGCAGTAGGCCCCTGCGGACCTCTGACGCACCGTCAGTTCCGCTGCTACAGTCGCGCCATCCGGCCCCGGCGAGGTCGTGCCGGGGCCGGACCACGTTCCGTCCTGCCCACCGTCAGGAGGCGCGCCGTGAGGGAGTCCGCTCGTCCGCAGTCGCTCTGGGAACTGGCCGAGTACCGGGCGCGGGCCTCGCGCGGGGCACCGATGTTCTTCGACGGGAACGGGCGGACGGTCACCTTCGACGCGGTGCGGGACGAGGCGCTGCGGGTGGCGGCCGGGTTCCGGGAACTGGGGATCGGCGCCGGGACGCGGGTGGCCTGGCAGTTGCCGACCCGGATCGACACGGTGATCGCGTCGCTCGCGCTGGCCCGGCTCGGGGCCGTGCAGATACCCGTCATCCCCCTTCACCGGGAACGCGAAGTGGGCTTCATCCTTGCGGAGTCGGCGCCGGAGTGGGTGCTCGTACCGGGCGTGTGGCGGGGGTTCGACCACACCGCGATGGCGCGCACGCTCGCCGGGGACGGGGTGCGGGTGCTCCCGGTGGACGAGGGGCTGCCGGTGGGGGACCCGGCCGGGCTGCCGGAGCCGGCGCCGGTCGGCGACGGGGACACCACCTGGATCTACTACACCTCCGGCACCACCAGCGCCCCCAAGGGCGTCGAGCACACCGACGCCACCCTCATCGCCGGTGGCCTCGGGCTGGCCACCGCGCTGGGGATGTCCTCGGACGACATCGGCTCGATGGCCTTCCCGTACGCGCACATCGCCGGCCCGGACTATGTCGTCGCCATGCTGGTCGGCGGGTTTCCGGCGGTCGTCCTGGACAGCTTCGAGCCGGGCCGGGCGGCCGATGTCTACCGGCGGCACAAGGTGACCATGGCCGGCGGAAGTACCGCCTTCTACCAGGCATTTCTCGATGAGTCGCGGCACTACAGGCAGCAGCGGCCGCAGGCGGGCCGACTGATCCCGTCGCTGCGGCTGCTGTCCGGAGGCGGGGCGCCGATGCCGCCGGAGCTCTACCGGGCGGCCCGGCGGGAGCTGGCGTGCGCGATCGTGCACGGCTACGGGATGACCGAGTGCCCGATGATCGCGATGGGCACGCCGTACGACAGCGACGAGCAGCTCGCGCGGACGGTCGGCAGGCCGGTCGTGGGCGCGCGGGTGCGGATCGCCCGGCCGGACGGGTCCGAGGCCCGGACCGGGGAGAGCGGTGAGGTGACGGTCAAGGGCCCGATGCTGTTCCGGCGCTACACCGACCCGGCGCTGACCGCGGAGGCCTTCGACGCCGAGGGCTTCTTCCACACCGGTGACCTGGGGACCGTGCGCCCCGACGGGCATCTGGTGCTCACCGGACGGCTCAAGGACATCATCATCCGCAAGGGCGAGAACATCTCCGCGCAGGAGATCGAGGATCTGCTGCACACCCATCCGGCCGTGGCGCAGGCGGCGGTGATCGGGCTGCCGGACCGGGAGCGCGGCGAGCGGGTGTGTGCGGTGGTCACCCCCGCCGATCCGGCCGCGCCGCCGCCCACCCTGGACGGCCTGACCGCGCATCTGCGGGCGGCCGGTCTGATGGTGCAGAAGCTGCCGGAGCAGTTGGAGGTCACCGCGGAGCTGCCGCGCGGCGGGCCGCTGAACAAGGTGCTGAAGGCGGCCCTGCGGGCGCGGTATACGGAGTAGTCGGCGGTCCTCGGCGGTGTGGCGATGAGTTCCGGGCCCGGACGGAGTCTTCACTGGGAGAGCGGCGGCAGCTCCGTGCCGGCGCGGTCCCCTTGGAACGGAAGGAACCCGGACGATGACCGAGATGATCGACCTCGCGGCGCAGGCCCGGCTGGTGGCGCAGCTCGCGGAACACACCGACGAGAAGCGGCTGGACGCGCCCACCCCCTGCGAGACCTATGCCGTACGCCACCTCCTGGGGCATCTCGTCGGGCTGGCCGGCGCGTTCCAGGACGTGGCACGCAAGCAGCGGACCCCGGCGACCAGCGGCCCACCGGACGGGGCGCACCGGCCCGATGTGGAGCCCGGCTGGCGGGCCGAGCTGGAGCGCAACCTCCGCGGGATGGTCGAGGCCTGGCGCGACCCGCAGGCGTGGGAGGGGGAGACCCACGCCGGGATCGCCCTGCCGGGCGCGGTCGCGGGCCGGGTCGCACTCAATGAGCTGGTGCTGCACGGCTGGGACCTGGCGCGTGCCACGGGTCAGGAGTACGCACCCGGCCGGGCCGACCTGGACGCCTGCCATGCGCTGCTCGCCTCCTGGGCCGAGGAGGGCCGGCCGAAAGAAGGGCCCTTCGGCCCCCCGGTGCCGGTACCCGAGGACGCGCCGCTGCTCGACCGGGTGGTGGCACTCAGCGGCCGGCGGCCCGACTGGGCACCGCCGGGGGCGTAGGCCGCTGGGGTGCGGGGTCCCCGGCCCACCCGTTCCGGCGGCCGGGGGTTCACGCGGGAGCGGCACCCGGGACGCCGTGGCGCAGCCGGGTCTTGAGTATCTTGCCGCTGGCGTTGCGCGGGAGCGCGGAGACGAAGGCGACCTCCCGCGGGACCTTGTAGTTGGCCATCTCCCGGCGGGACCAGGCGATCAGGTCGTCGGCGGTGAGCAGGGAGCCGGCCCGGCGGACCGCGTAGGCCTTGCCGACCTCGCCGAGCCGTGCGTCGGGTATGCCGACGACGGCGACCTCAGCGATGTCCGGGTGGCGGCCGAGGAGTTGCTCTATTTCGGCGGGGTAGGCGTTGAAGCCGCCGACGATGAACATGTCCTTGAGGCGGTCGGTGATCCGGAGGTTGCCCGCCGCGTCGAGCACGCCGACGTCGCCGGTGCGCAGCCAGCCGTCATGCGTGAGGGCCCGGGCCGTGCCGGCCGGATCCTCGAAGTAGCCCGACATCACGTGATAGCCGCGGACCTGGATCTCGCCCGCTTCGCCGGGGGCCGCCGGGCGGCCCGAGGCGTCGGCGACCCGGACCTCGGTACCGGGCAGGGCCCGGCCCGAGGTCGTGGCGATGACCTCGGGCGGATCGCTGCGGCGGCACATCGTGACGATGCCCGAGCTCTCCGAAAGGCCGTACGCGGTCAGGACGGTGGAGATCTTCAGCTCGCTGCGCAGTCGCTCGACCAGCTCCAGCGGGACCACGGCGGCGCCGGTGACCACCAGGCGCAGCGCGGACAGGTCGTACCGGCCGCGGGCGGGGTGGTCGAGCAGTTGTTGGTGGAGGGTGGGCGGGCCGGGGAGGACGGAGATGTGCTCGGCGGCGATGTGGGCGAGTGCGGTCTCCACGCTGAAGACCGGCTGCGGGATCATCGTCGCCCCGCGCAGCAGACAGGCGATCACCCCGGCCTTGTAGCCGAAGGTGTGGAAGAACGGGTTGACGATCAGATAGCGGTCGCCTTCCCGGAGGCCGGCGAGTTCGCTCCAGACGTCATAGGCGCGCAGGGTCTGCCCATGCGTGATCACGGCGCCCTTGGGGTGGCCGGTGGTGCCGGAGGTGAAGATGATGTCCGAGGCGTCGTCGGGGCGCAGCGCGTCGGCCCGGGCGCGGACCGTCCGCGCGGGCACGGATGCACCGCCGGCGAGGAAGTCCCGCCAGGTGACGAAGTCGGCGGGGGCGTCGTCGGCGAGCACCACGACCCGCTCCAGCTGCGGCAGGCCGGGCAACGGGCCGCGGCCGGTGCCTTCCCGGGCGGCGCGGCGGAGCGAGGCGGCGTAGGACGTGCCGAGGAAGGTGCCGGTGACGAAGAGCAGCCTGGCGCGGGTGCGGCGCAGGACATAGGCGGCTTCGGTGCCCTTGAAACGGGTGTTGACCGGGACGAGGACGGCGCCGGCGGTGACCGCTCCGAGGGCGGAGACGATCCAGTCGAGGGTGTTGGGCGCCCAGACGGCGACGCGGTCGCCCGGGGCGACCCCGGAGGCGATACAGGCGGCCGCCGCCCGCTCCACCCGCTCCCCCAGCTCCGCGTACGACACCCGGATACGGCCCTCGACGACGGCCTCCCGGGGGCCGTACCGCAGCGCGGCCGCGCGCACGAGGTGGGGGATGGCGCCGTACTCCAGATCGGCGCGCACGTCCGGATCGTCCTGCATCGCCCTGCCTCCCGCCGAAGAGCCGGCCCACACCAGCTGACTGGCCGTCAGATTAGCGGTAGCCTCCTCCGCTGTCAGCACTGACGACCGACCACGGAGGTGGTGACGGTGGCGACCCTCAAGGACGCTACGGCGATAGCCGGCATCGGGCAGACGCCGTTCGCGAAACAACTTCCGGCATCCGAGAAGGAGTTGGCCTGCCGGGCGATCGTGGCGGCGCTGGACGACGCCGGGATCGCCCCCTCGGAGGTGGACGCCTTCGCCTCCTACACCATGGAGGAGACCGACGAGGTCGAGATCGCCAAAGCCATCGGCGCCGGGGACGTCACCCACTTCTCCAAGGTCGGCTACGGCGGCGGCGGTTCCTGCGCGACCGTGGCCCATCTGGCCGCCGCTGTCGCCACCGGCCAGGCAAGCGTCGGCGTCGCCTGGCGGTCCCGCAAACGCGGCTCGGGACCGCGGCCCTGGAAGAACACCCGGGTCCAACTGCCCACCCCGGGGCAGTGGACCCGCCCCTTCGGACTGCTGCGCCCCGCCGACGAGATCGGCATGCTGGCCCGCCGCTACATGCACGAATACGGCGCCACCCGTGACCACTTCTTCAACGTCGCCCTCGCCTGCCGCAACCGCGCCAACCAGAACCCGGCCGCGCTCATGTACGAACGCCCGCTGACCCGCGAGATGTACATGACCGCCCGCTGGATCAGCGAGCCGCTCTGCCTCTTCGACAACTGCCTGGAGACCGACGGCGCGCTGGCCTGTGTCGTGGTCGCCGCCGAGCGCGCCCGCGACTGCCGCCACCGGCCCGTCTACGTCCACGCCGCCGCCCAGGGCCTGCCCGCCCAGCACCACGGCATGGTCAACTACTGGAACGACGACCCGCTCACCGGCCCCGCCTGGACCGCCGCCCGGCAGTTGTGGAAGGGCGCCGACCTGGGCCCGCAGGACGTCGACGTGGCACAGATCTACGACGCCTTCACCCCCCTGATCCCGCTCTCGCTGGAGGGCTACGGCTTCTGCGGGCGCGGCGAGGGCGCGGCCTTCACCGAGGGCGGTGCCCTGGAGACCGGCGGCCGGCTGCCGCTCAACACCGGCGGCGGCGGCCTCTCGGAGGCCTACGTCCACGGCTTCAACCTCATCACCGAGGGCGTCAAGCAACTGCGCGGTACCAGCACCGCGCAGGTCCCCGGCGCCGCCACCTGTCTGGTCACCGCGGGCGAGGGAGTCCCCACCTCGGCCCTGCTGCTGAGGAGTTGAGACGACTTGACCACTCGTGAGCCCGTCGGCGGGCCCGTGCGGGAATCCGTGCGCGATGCCATGACACCGAGGGTGCCACCGGCCACTGACAACCGGCCCGACGAGGCCGCCGGCCTGCTGCTTCCCGTCCCCGACGAGGACGGCGCCCCGTTCTGGGAGTACGCCGCCAGGGGCGAGCTGCGCATCCAGGCCTGCGACGACTGCGGAGCACTGCGCTTCCCGCCCCGGCCCTGCTGCCCGCACTGCCAGTCCTTCGCCGCCCGTTGGCAGAAGATGAGCGGCCGCGGACGCATCTGGTCCTATGTGCTGCCGCACCCGCCGCTGCTGCCCGCGTACGCCGCCCTGCCCGGCTACAACGCGATCGTCGTGGAGCTGGCGGAGGCCCCGCGCATCCGCCTCGTCGGCAACCTCGTCACCGCCGTGGACGCCCCGCTCAACTCCGTCGCCCCCGCCCGGTTGCGCATCGGCGCCCCGGTGAAGGCCGCCTTCCACACCCTCCCGGAAGGCGTCACCGTGCCCCGCTGGCTCCTGGAGCGGCCATGACCCTGCGCCTCGCGGTCAAGGACGGGGTCGCCCTGGTCACCCTCGACCGGCCCGACCGGCACAACGCCATCGACCTGGACACCGCCGCCGAACTCGCCGCCACCTGGCGGGCGTTCCGCTTCGACGACGCCGTACGGGCCGCGGTGATCACCGGCGCCGGCGGCCGGGCCTTCTGCACCGGCCTGGACCGCTCCGCGGACGTCCCCCAGCCGTCCTCACCCTTCTCCCTGGACGACCCGCTGCTCCACATCGGCCCGAAGGCCAACGACCTGTGGAAGCCGGTGATCGCCGCCGTGGACGGCATGGCCTGCGGCGGCGCCTTCTACCTCCTGGGCGAGGCCGAGTTCCTCATCGCGTCGGAGAACTCCACCTTCTTCGACCCGCACACCACCTACGGGATGGTCAGCGCGTACGAATCCATGTCCATGGCACAGCGGATGCCCTACGGGGAGATCGCCCGGCTGGCCCTGATGGGGACGGCGGAGCGGCTGGGCGCACCCCGCGCCCACCGGATCGGCCTGGTCTCCGAACTGACCGCGCCCGGCGCCGCGGCCGAGGTGGCGCTGCGCCGCGCGGCCGTGCTCGCCTCCCAGCCGACCGAGGCGGTCCAGGGCACCGTACGCGCCCTGTGGGCGGCCCGGGAGGCGGCCGCGGCGCCGGCCCTGGTGCACGCCCCGCAGCTGATCGCGCTGGGCAGCCTGCCCCCGGACCGCCAGGCGGAGCTGTTCACCACCCGGAAGCGCCCCGGCCACCAGGAAGGCGGACCCGACGACGGCCCTCCGGTGAGGTGACCCACCGGGACAGCGCCCCTTACATACGGGTCACATACGCGTCTTGTGCGCCCGGGTGATCTGGCAGGTGTACCAGAACTGCCCGATGGAGGACTGGTTGACCGTGTACTTGGCGGTGTACGTCTCGGTGTCCCCGGGGCCGACGACGATGGAGCGCTGGTGCAGCCCGTACGCCTTGCCGTCGGCCGGCTTGGCCTTCATCCAGTTGACGGCCATGTCGTAGGAGAAGGAGTCCGTCGTGGACGGATTGGTGATGGAGACCGTGTAGGTGAACTGGCGCAGCGAACTGGAGAAGTCGCAGTTTCTGCCGGTCACGTCGTCCCGGCCGTCCGGGTCGTAGGTCTCCTCGGCCGGCGACGGCGAGTAGGTGGGCTCCTCCGACGGCTCGCTCGTGCCGTACACGTCGCTGGGCGTGGCCGACGGGGACGGGGGCAGCACCACCGGGTGCCGCTGCGGGAGGAGACAGCCGCTGGCCGTCGCGGCCGTGACCAGTACCAGGGCGGTTGCGGCCGCCGCTCTGCCCGCCCTGCGGGTGCCCCCGCGGCCGGCCGTGCCCGTGCGCATGCGCTGCTTCATACTCCGCTCGATCCCCCGTGAAAACGTCCGACCCCGTCGCCACACCGTGGCTTGACGCGTGCACGGCACCCTAGCAAGAGCGGGTGACACCCCGGACGGGGCACCGCCCACGCGGGCGGGCGTACTTCTCTCGCGGGCGCGGACGCGCAGGCGTAGCGTCGGTCACGGAGGACGACTGGACGACCCGAAACGAGGCGACGCCCGTGGTGCGCAACGTTCTCGGGTCGCTGATCGCCCTCGCCGGAGCGACGGCCGCCGTCTGGAGCCCCTTCCGTCCCTGGTACGACGGCCGTCACGGCAGTGACGTCCGGATCGAGGACCTCTTCCACGGCATCACGGGCTACGGTGCCGCGCTCTTCGGCTCCCTCCTCCTCCCCATGGCCTTCGCCGCGCTGCTGACCCTGATCGGTGTCGCCCTGCGCTCACGGCTGCTGGTGACCGTCGCGGGCCTGGTGGTGCTCGGCTTCACGGTCCTGTGGATGGTCCGCCAGGGGCAGGCCGCGAGCGAGCTGACGGCCGGCGCCCGCGGCC
>NZ_SDIG01000109.1:0-22070 GCF_004122755.1 Streptomyces sp. TM32 | reverse complement strand
CCTGGGGAGGTGCGGGGGGGGTAGGCCGGGGTGGTGCTGCGGACGGCCGGAATCGGCCATGGTGAGAGTCTTCCGTGCGGACTGATCGTGTCGCTGGTGGTCAAGGGCGAGTACGCCGCAGTGGCCTGAATGGTTCGCCCCTTCGTTCCTTCGCCTCCTCGCTCCTTCGCTCCTTAATCCCTTCGCTCCTTCGTTTCTTTCGTCCCGTGCGGGCAACCGCCCGCCATGGTGCTCAGCCGAACAGCACCCGCGCCAGCCAGAACTCCAGCAGTTCCGCATCGCCGGTGATCTCGAAGGTGTCGCGGTCGGCGGGGCGGCGGCCGTAGATGAGGAGCAGGAGGTCGGTGAGGGGGCCGTGGACGGAGACGGCGGCCGGCTCCTGGGCGCGGCGCCAGGCGAGGGTGTCGCCGGTGAGGTCGACCAGCCAGTCCGCGGCCGCGTCCGGCGGGGTGTCCGTGGCGTGGAAGTGGAGGGTGCGGCCGGGGCCGAGGAGTTCGCGCCGGTCGGGGTGGAAGTCGAACATCTCGGGCAGCGAGCCCAGCGCCATCCACTCGTCGAGGGCGTCGAGGGCGACCGGCTGCCCGACGGTGAAGTCCGTACCTAGGGTGAGGGCGGCGTCGGCGCGGTGGACGACCGTCTCGTGGGCCATACGGCGGGCGAAGAAGCGCGGGCTTCCGGAGGGGAGCGGGGTCCAGATCCGAGTCTCCGGGTCCGTGGCACGCAGGGTCGCGGTGAGGAGTCCGGCGCCTTCGGTGAGCCAGTCGGCGACGTCGGCCGGGGACCGGGTGGTGTCGCGGGGCAGGTCGCGCAGGGCCGTGTCGGCCGGGGGCCGGTCCGCGCGGGTGCGGACGATCTCCTCGACCCAGCGGTGGGCCTCGCCCAGATGACGGAGCAGCTGGGCGAGGTTCCAGTCCGGGCAGGACGGCACCGTTGCCGTGAGGTCGGCGCCCTCCTTGCGGAGGCAGGACGCGAGCAGGCCGGTCTGCGTGACGATCTCGGCGCAATGATCGTCGTACGCCATGGTCGAGTTCATGACGTCACGGTAGAGCGCGGCACTGACAATCCGGCGTCACCGGGCGTGTGCGTCTGTGGCGTCACGATCGGCGGCGGCGCACGGCGCGGGCGGAGCGCCGCCGTATGGACGCTGCCGGGGCGACGCCGTCGGGGTGCTGCGGGGGCCCGGCGGTGTACGACCGGGGGGCTCAGCGCGCCGTGGCCGGCCGGGAGGCGTCGAAGTCGTAGTGCACGTCGGTGAGTTGCTCGGAGGCGGCCCACAGGCGCTCGCCGTTGGCGTCCTTGGTGGTCCACGGGGCGCGGAAGGACTGGGCGGGGGCGCCACGCAGGCCGCTGCGCGGGCCGATGAACGAGTCCGGCCGCATGTGCGGGGCGGTGGCCGCGCAGAGGGTGCCCAGGGCGCCGCCGTCCGGGGACTGTGCGACCGCGCGGTTGACCAGCTCGACCGCCCGCTCGGCGGAGGTGCGGCCCTCCATCCGGACGCCCGTGGTCGCGAGATTGGTGGCGGCGTATCCGGGGTGCGCGGCCGCCGCGACGACCTGCGAGCCGGCCGCGGCCAGCCGCCGGGTCAGCTCGTGGACGAAGAGGAGGTTGGCGCTCTTCGAGCGGGCGTAGGTGATCCAGCGGCGGTAGGAGCGCTCGCTGTTGAGGTCGCTGTGGTCGAGGTCGGCGAGGGCGTGCAGCATGCTGGAGACGGTGACGACCCGGGCGCCCGGGGTGGCGAGGAGCTTGGGCAGCAGCAGACCGGTCAGCGCGAAGTGGCCGAGGTGGTTGGTGCCGAACTGCATCTCGAAGCCGTCGGCGGTGGTGCGGTACGGCAGTGCCATCACGCCCGCGTTGTTGATGAGCAGGTCGAGGCGGTCGCCGTCGAAGTCGTCGAGGGTGGCGGCGAAGTCCCGTACGGAGGTCAGGTCGGCCAGGTCCAGGGGCCGGAACTCGGCCTCGGCGGTGGGGACCTCGGACCGCAGCCGGTCCAGTGCGGCGAGGCCGCGCGACTCGCTGCGGCAGGCCAGCAGCACCCGGGCGCCGCGGCGGGCCAGTTCACGGGCGGTGACATAGCCGATGCCGCTGTTCGCGCCCGTGACGACCGCCGAGCGGCCGGTCTGGTCGGGGATGTGGCTGGTGTTCCACCGGGTCACGCCTGCACTCCTCCGTAGGGGGCATCAAGAGTACGTCGTGGGGTGGGACGGCTGGGGCTGGTGGGGCGGAAGTCAACGGACGCGTCCGCCCTTGGTGGGGCGGAAGTCAACGGACGCGTCCGCCCTTGGTGGGGCGGAAGTCAACGGACATGTCCGCCCCGCGCCCGGTCACTCGCCCTCGGCGAGGCGCTTGATCGCCGACAGGCGGCTGTCCCAGGCGGCGGCCACCCGGTCCATCCACCGGGCGGTGACCCCCAGCCGCTCCGGTATGACCCGGTAGCGCGCCTCTCGGCCCTCCCGGTGGCCGGCGACCAGGCCGGCCCGGTCCAGGACGCCCAGGTGCTTGACGACGGCCTGGCGGCTGACCGGTAGTTCGGACGCCAGGACCGTGGCGGTCGCCTCGCCGTGCGCGGCGAGGGCGTCGAGTATCCGGCGGCGGGTCGGGTCCGCCAGCGCGGCGAACACCTCCGCCACGGCGTCCCCGCCCGCCCCGGAATCCCGGCCCGCATCCCCTACGGAACCCGGGCCCGCATCCCCCACGGAGCCACGGCCCTTGTCCACCCCCGGGCCCCGGCCCGCATCCCCTACGGAATCCGGGCCCGCGACGCCCCGTCCCGTTTCTTCGCCGGTCGTCATGCCGCGAGCTGCTCCGCGTACTGCTTGACGTTCTTCATCTGGCCGGTCCAGCCCTCGGAGTGGCTGTCGTAGCCGGCGGTCCGCTGCCGCTCCTCCGGGATGGCGATCTCCTCGAATCCGGTCTCCACCACGCGCAGTCGGGTGCCGTCGCCCTCCGGTGTGAGGGTGAACTCGACGAGCGTGGAATTGCCCTCGACCGCCAGCTCGCCCGGGTGGGCGCTGGCCCAGCGGTACGAGAAGCGGCGCGGCGGGTCCACCGTCACGATCGTGGTCGGGAACTGGCCGTACTGGCCGTGGTCGAGCTGCATGATGCCGCCCGGCCGCAGATCGACCGGGGCCGGTTCGCCCTGGCCGAACCACGAGCCGACGTGCTCGGGCTCGGTCAGTACCGCCCAGACCCGTTCGACGGGCGCGGCGATGCTGATCTCCCGCTCGATGCGGTTGCGGTCCTCACCGGCGCCCTTGCCGGTGTCGTTGGCGCTCTGGGTGCTCATGGGGGCTCCTCCTGCCGCGCTGATTCCGCTTACGTGCTACCCAATGGTTGCACGTGGCGTCTGGAGGTGCAACCCCATGGTTGCACGTTGTCGGCGGTCGAATCAGTGCTCCGCCGCCCCGTCCCGGACCCGTACGCGATACACCGGGATCGACGCCGCCGGGTCGTCCAGGCAGTCCCCGGTGAGCAGGTCGAAGCGCTGCTTGAGCAGGGGCGAGGCGACGAACGGGCGGCCGTCGGCCGAGCCGGTCAGGCCGCGGGAGAGGACCTGGGCGCCGGTGAACGGGTCGCGGTTGCCGATCGCATGGATCCGGCCGCCGCGGTCCAGGAACAGCGCGGCCTGGGCGCCGTCCGGGAGCAGGGCGGCGACGCCGCGCCCGGGGAGCAGGTCGTTCGGCCCGCAGACCGGGAGCCAGCTGCCCTCGGGACAGCGGATCTCGACCGCGGCCGTGTCCGTCGCGCCGGTGTCGCCAGGGGTGGGCGGCGCGTCGGTGGTGAGGGATGCGGAGGCGTGGTGTTCGGCAGTGAGGGTGGTCATCAGACGGAGCTTCCTTCCAGGGTCCGAACGGGCAGGGTCGGGCCGGCCAGCAGCGTCAGGTCCGGCTTGACCTGGTCGCGCTCCGGTACGAAGCGGACGGACGGGTCGGGTACATCGGGTGCGTTGACGAACGAGACGAACCGGGCGAGCCGCTCGGGATCGGCGAGGGTCTCGGCCCACTCGTCGCGGTAGTGGGTGACATGGGTGGCCATCAGGGCCTCCAACTCGTCGCACAGCCCCAGGGAGTCATGGACGACGACGTCCCGGACGTGGTCGAGGCCGCCCTCGATCCGCTCCAGCCAGGCGGAGGTGCGCTCCAGCCGGTCCGCGGTGCGGATGTAGAACATCAGGAACCGGTCGATCAGCCGGATCAGCTCGGCGTCGCTCAGGTCCTGGGCGAGCAGATCGGCGTGGCGCGGATCGGCGCCGCCGTTGCCGCCGACGTAGAGGTTCCAGCCGTTGGAGGTGGCGATCACGCCGAAGTCCTTGCCGCGGGCCTCCGCGCACTCGCGCGCACACCCGGAGACCGCGGACTTCAGCTTGTGCGGGGAGCGCAGCCCCCGGTAGCGCAGCTCCAGTTCGATCGCCATCCGGACCGAGTCCTGGACGCCGTAGCGGCACCAGGTCTGTCCCACACACGACTTCACGGTGCGCAGCGCCTTGCCGTACGCATGCCCCGACTCGAAGCCGGCGTCCACCAACCGGGCCCACACCTGAGGGAGTTGGTCGACCCGGGCGCCGAACAGATCGATCCGCTGCCCGCCGGTGATCTTGGTGTAGAGGCCGAAGTCGCGGGCCACCTCACCGATCACGATCAGCTTCTCCGGGGTGATCTCGCCGCCGGGGATCCGCGGCACGATCGAGTACGAGCCGTTGCGCTGGAGGTTGGCGAGGAAGTGGTCGTTGGTGTCCTGGAGGGCGGCCTGCTCCCCGTCGAGGACGTAGCCGCCGGCGCCGACGCTGGGCGCGAGGGAGGCGATGATCGAGCCGACGGTGGGCTTGCAGATCTCGCAGCCGTCGCCGTTCCTGGCCTCCGGGCGGCCGTGCGAGTCCAGCAGCTCGGCGAAGGACGTCAGCCGCAGGGTGCGCACGACCTCGTAGAGCTCGGCGCGGGTGTGCGGGAAGCAGCCGCACAGCCCGGTGTCGACGACGGCGCCGGACGCGGTCAGCTCGTCGTTCATCACGGCGGTCAGCGACTTGACGCAACTGCCGCAGCCGGTGCCGGCCTTGGTGCACTTCTTGACCTCGGGCAGGGTGGTGCAGGAGTGCTCGGTGACCGCGGCCCGGACCGTCCCCTTGGTCACGTTGTGGCAGTTGCACAGCACCGCCTCGTCCGGCAGCGCGGACGGGCCGAGCGCGCCGCCGCCCTCGGCCGCGAGCCCCGCGGGCAGCACCAGCTGCTCGGGCGCCAGCGGCGGAACGGTGCCGGTCAGCGGCCGCAGCATGCCGTACGCCTCGGCGTCGCCGACCAGCACCCCGCCCAGCAGCTCGCCCTCGGCGCCGATCACCAGCTTCTTGTAGACGCCGCTGCGGGAGTCGGCGTAGACCACGTCCAGCGAGCCGTCCGTCGTGCCGTGCGCGTCCCCGAAGGACGCGACGTCCACGCCGAGCAGCTTGAGCTTGGTGGACAGATCGGCACCGGTGAAGCCGTCGGGCCCGGCGGTGTCGTCACCGAGCCGGGCGGCGATGTCGCCGGCCGTCACCCGCGCCATGTCGTAGCCCGGGGCGACCAGGCCGTAGACCCGGCCGTCGGCTGCCAGTGCGCACTCGCCGATCGCGTACACGGCCGGGTCGGCGGTGCGGCACTGCTCGTCGACGACGATGCCGCCGCGCTCGCCGACCGGCAGCCCGCAGTCCCGGGCGAGCTGGTCACGGGGGCGGACCCCGGCCGAGAAGACGACCAGGTCGGTGTCGATCCGGGAGTCGTCGGAGAGTCCCATGGCGGCCACCGCACCGCTGTCGTCCGCGACGATCTCCTTGCCGCCGACGCCGGTGTGCACCTCCAGGCCCATCTCCTCGATGGTGCGGCGCAGCGCGCGGCCGCCGCCCTCGTCGACCTGGAGCGCCATCAGCCGCGGGGCGAACTCCACGACGTGGGTGTGCAGCCCGAGGCCCTTGAGCGCACCGGCCGCCTCCAGGCCGAGCAGCCCGCCGCCCACCACCACGCCGGTGCGGGCGTTCTTGGCGTACTCCTCGATGGCGAGCAGGTCGTCGATGGTCCGGTAGACGAAGCAGCCCGCGCTGTCCTTGCCGGGCACCGGCGGCACGAACGGATACGAGCCGGTGGCCAGCACCAGGGTGTCGTAGCGGACGGTCAGCCCGGAGCGGGCGGTGACCGTGCGGGTGGTGCGGTCGACGGCGGTGGCGGGATCGCCGAGGTGCAGTTCGATGCCGTGCCGGGCCAGGAATTCCGGGTCGGCCAGGCTCAGGTCGTCCGGGGTGCGGCCGGCGAAGTACGACGTCAGCTGGACGCGGTCGTAGGCCGGGCGGGGCTCCTCGCACAGCACGACCACCCGCGTCCGCTCGGTGACACCGCGGTCGGCCAGCTCCTCCAGGAAGCGCTGGCCGACCATGCCGTGGCCGATGAGGACGAGGGTGGGCGTGGGGCCGGGCGCGGCATCTGTGGTGGCATCCGGGTGCGGCGGCATCGAGGTCATGCCCCTCAGACTGGGGCGTGGCTGTTACCCGCCCGCATCTGCTCTGTTTCCCGGGCGGAACGCTGCCCTCAGTGGCGGGGCGGCCGCCATGTGAGGGCGGCCGCCGCGCGGGCCGCCGCCCTCCAGCAGATCAGCAGGTCAGCGGGCTGCCGACCGGTCGGTCAGCCGTTCAGTCGTGCCGGGCACAGCCGCCGCGGCTGCTGGTCGGTGGCCAGCTTGGCATCCACACAGCCGCCCGGCAGGCCGCCCTGGGCCTTGCTGCCGAAGTTCGCGGTGACGGTCAGCTTGCCGTCGCCGAAGACCGTGCGCTGGACGCTGCGATCACCGGTCAGCCACCGGAACGAGGTCATCCGCTCGGTGCCGGCGGCGCGGTGCAGCGGCGAGAAGAACTTCTGCAGCGCGGCGAGCTCCGGCCCGTTCTTCTCCAGCGTGGGCCCGTCGAGGACGTAGTTCAGCGGAGTGTTGTTGAGCATCGCCAGCAGCGCCCGGGTGGTCTTCTGGGCCGGCAGCTTGTCGTACGACAGCTCCCAGCGCTCTGCGTTGACCACGGAACTGTGCAGCGCGGTCTCGTAGAGCGGCACGCGGTACTTCGGGTCGTACATGGCGGTGGCCAGCTCGCGGGGCAGCTCCACCGGCTTGAAGAAGGCACCGGGAGCCTTCGCCGGCAGATAGCCGCCCCACGTCTTCCTGTCGCGCTCCAGCTTCCACAGGCCGTCGGCGACCGGGGTGCCCGAGCCGTGGTTGTAGGCCAGCACCTTGTTCGCCCACCACTGCGCGGACTCCGAACCGAGGACGAGGTTCTTCGACAGCCGCTTCATCCGGGCGAGCCGTGCCCGGCGGTCACCTGCCTTCGTCATCTCGTGGCCCTTGCCGTGGTCGCGGAACAGCTCTCCCGTGGCGTCCACGTCGAGGAAGTAGCTGTCCGCGCCGTTGGCGACCATCGAGCGGGTGCGGTCGGCGAGGTAGTGCTTGGTCGGCTCGGCCTTCTCGAAGGCGCGCGAGCTGAGGTAGCAGCCGCGGTTGCCGAAGCCCGTCACCGGCGTGCCGTCGGCCTTGCGGACGCAGAAGTCGGGGTAGACCCGGTCCGGCCAGACGGAGGTGGGGCTGTCGGCCTTCTCGGGGTCCTGGCCGTTGGCGAAGGTGTCGTACGGGCCGACGAGGTAGCCCGCGTTCTTGGCGGCCCGCACCGCCGGCGCCTTCATCGGGTCGGGGCCGGAGTCGTAGCCGAGCCACATCCGGTCCACGCCCAGCTTCTTCAGCTTGTCGACCCCGGAGGCCGTCCGCGCGTCGCCCCACACATAGGCGTGGAACGCGCCCAGCAGCTTTTCGTTCGCCGGGTTCTGCTCGATCTTCTTGCGCAGGCTGCCGAGCTGTCCGCGCTGGGAGAGGTAGGAGCGGTAGTCGGCGGCGGGGGCGACCGGGTTGCCGTCGGTGAGCGCGAACGAGACCTCGTAGTCGCGGGTGCCCTCACCGGCGTTGAAGTCGTGGGCGGCGGTGGCGCGCAGCCGGCCGCCGGCGGAGGCGAAGCCCAGTGACGTGCCGAGGTCGGTGGGGGTGAGATAGCTGACGCCGCTCCCGCCGCCCTTACCGCCTGCCGTGCCCATGGAGTAGCCCCACAGCGGAAGGGCCAGTTCGCCGCCCACCTCCATGCTGCTGCCCGCCAGCCCGCCCTTCTCGGTGTCGCGGTTCCAGAACGCGTCCCGTACGGGGATGTCCAGTCCTTCACCGCGCGGCACCTGGACGGATGAGGCGGCCCGGTCGGTCCCGGTCACCGGCCACTTCACCGACTCGTCGCGGTCCGCCCGCAGCTTGATCCGCAGCCGCCCGCCCTGCGAACTCGCCGTCACCTGAAGGCCCTTGTCGGGGTAGCTCCAGCGCGCCCCGTCGGCCGTCTGCGTCACCGGTCCGGGCTTGCCCAGCCCGCCCGCGGCTCCCTCGGACAGCACCAGCTGCCGCCCCGCGCCGGTGTGCGCGGTCACCGCGAGGGACGTGGTGTCGACGGCGACGGTGCCGCCGGAGACGGGGAGTTGGAGACGGCTGCCCTCCAGGGTGCCGGCTGCCGCACTGTCACATCCGGCGACACCGAAAGCAGTTGCGGTCAGCGCGAGCGAGGCGGCGAGCACCCGCGTAGGACGGCTGGGGACCGCGGTCTTGTGGGGGTTGAAGATCATGAATGGAGTGAGTAGTCGGCGGGTTTAAGAGAGTTCTAAGAACCGCCCGCAGGAAGAGTTCCAAGAACCGCCGCACGAACACCGGCCTGGCCGTGGACGGTTGCCCACGGCCGAGCCGGTCGCACGCCCGCCGCTCGCCGGCCGGTGAGCGGGCGTCAGGGCTCGATCACTCCCGCGTGGGCGCTGGACGGGGGCAGGATGGCCGTCGGGGTGGCCGCGCCGGCGAAGCTGACGTCATAGCCGCCGTTGAGGAGGGGAGAAGTTCCTGAGGGAAATTCCCCAAGCGGATTCCGCGGTGACGCCGGACAGCCTCCTCGCACGCCTACAGACACCGGTTGTCCGGGCTCTCATGCCGTGCCGTTCGGCAGGGAAATATGCGTGGCGCGCACGTGGCATGATCTCGATTTTCCTGCTGTGGTACGGACTGGGCCTGCTTTCCTGGAGATGAGGGTGGTTCCTCTTTCTGCGAGCCGTATGGCGTTTCGTGGCAGGTTGCTGGCAGCCGCCCGTCAGGGGCGCCCATGCGCGACGCAGCGCGGTGTCTGGTCCGACAGCGTCGTCACCAACTGACAGGCAGCTCAGGAAGATTGGGCATCACCGCCGGCGAATCCGACAGGGGTGGACTCGAAGAGCCACCCGATCGGAGCAGCGCACAGGATGCGAGGTCATACGATCTGGATTTCGAGCCGGAGCATTTACGGCAGTTGTTCAGGCGGCGGCGGTCGCAAATGCCCTGGCGATGCCTCGGCGTGCGACTGTGCGGCGCACTCCGAAGCACAGGAACGTCGAAAGTCATCGCGGAGGCTTGACGCAATGATGGATGATGGTGACCCTTGAACCGAGTCTCACTGGCGGGCTTCCCATCCTTATCCAGGGACGCGCAGCTCCGCTGTTTTTCGCATTCATCCCGCGGGTGGTTCGAGTACCGGAGGGATATTGTTTTCTGTCGTGCTGCTTTTGCGTCCCGTATGGATCTGAGGACTGCCTTGCTCCTCCGGAGGAGAGGTTTCATGTCCTTGTACTTCCCAGTGCAACCGACCCATCCCCAGTCGCCGTTCACCCTGGCCGCGACGACAGGCAGAGACTCGGCGGCACGCGCTGTGACTGTGCTTGCCACCACTACCCTGCCGGCCGGCGCCTTTCCGAACGCGGTGGGGGTGGCTCCCAACGGCCGGGTCTACGTCGCCAACTTCGGGTCGAATGACGTGACGGTGATCGACAGTGTCACCGATACCGTGCTGACCACCCTGCCCGCAGGTACCAACCCGTTCGCGGTGGGGGTGGCGCCCAACGGGCGGGTGTATGTCGCCAACTTCGGGTCGAATGACGTGACGGTCATCGACAGCGTCACGGACACCGTGCTTGCCACCCTCCCCACCGGGGCCGGGCCGTTCGCGGTGGGGGTGGCCCCCAACAACCACGCCTACATTGCCAACGTCGACTCCAATGATGTCAGCGTCTTCGCGCCGCCGGTCCTGGTATCTGTCAGCCCAGCGCAGGGAGTACCCGGCGGAGGCAACACCGTGACCCTCACGGGCACTGATCTGACCGGTGCAACACGTGTGCTGTTCGGCGCGAGCCCCGGCACGAACATCGTGGTGAGCCCGGGCGGAACGTCGTTGACGGTGACAGCTCCCGCGGGCTCGGGCACGGTGCCGGTGACGGTTACCACGCCGATCGGCACGAGTAATCCGTTCCAGTACACCTATGCGCTGCAGGCGACGTCGACCACAGTGTCGGTGAACCCGAACCCGGTGGTATGCGGCCAGCCCGTCATTCTGACCGCCCAGGTCGCAACCGTTCCGCCCGGTGGTACACCTGCCCCGACAGGCATGGTGACCTTCATCGTCAGCAGCGACGGCCCGCCGCTGACCGCCTCCGTCAATGCGGCCGGCCAAGCGACCACGACTCTCACCACACCTCTCATGTCCGGTACCCACCAGGTGGTAGGGGTCTACAGCGGCGACGCCAACTACCTGGGTTCGCTCTCCGCCCTTGCCCCGTTGACCGTCACCGCATCGCCGACCATGACGATGGTCACCGCGAGCCCGAACCCCTCCGCACAGGGGCAATGGGTGAATGTCTGCGCCCAGGTCGTCGCGACGGCGCCGGGGGCGGCCGTCCCCAGCGGAACAGTGACGTTCACCGGTCCTGGTGGGCTGAACCGGACGGTTGCGGTCGGACCGACTGGTCAGGCGTGTTTCTCCTCGGCCACTTTGCAATCGGGGACCATCGTCGCCACCTACAACGGCCAAGCCTGTTTCGCCTCCTCCAACGGTGCGGTGTCCGTGACGGTCCAACCACCCGCCAGCTGCCTGATCACCGTGACACCCCCGGCCGGTACGGTCACCGTGGGACAGGCCACCCCCCTGAGCGCCACCGTCACCTGCAACGGCGCCCCCGTGCCCAACGCCGCGGTGACTCTCACCAGCAACAGCACCATCATCGGCTTCGCGCTCACCAATGCGGCCGGCACCGCCACCACAACGGCCACCTTCACCACCCCGGGCGCCCAGACCCTCAGCGCTAGGGTTACCGCGGCGGGGGCCGCCTGCTCGTGCGCCAACGTCACGTCCGCGCCGGTCACCGTCGTCGTCCAGCCGGCCGGTCCCGGCATGTTCAAGGCTCAGCCGGCCTGCTACAGGCTGAACTTCCCCCCGAGCCCCTGGTCCTTCGCCCACACCACGCTCACCGTGACCGGCGCGACTCCGGGCGCCGTGGTCACCTTCCACCAGGACGGAGCCGGCGGGCCCGTGCTGTGCACCGCCGTGGCCGACGCGAACGGCAACGCCAGCTGCACGGCCAACCTGTCCGTCTTCCAGGTGCTGACCCCCACCTACACCGCAACCACCCCGGTGGCCGGAGGGTTCCTCACCTCTTCCAGCACTCTGCTCCCCTGCCTCTGACACTGCCCCTGAGCGAGGGCAGCACAGCCGGAAGCGTGCGGTTGCTCACCTGAACCGCCGGAGCCGGCACAGAAGCCGACGAGCGACCCCGTGAAAGAGCCGTCCCCCGTAACGCAACTACGGGGGACGGCTTGGGTTACGAGGATAGGCGACACTGCGGCAAGTCGGGGTGACTCTCCCTGGACCCACGAGGCGACCAGGACTGACCCGTGTGCCCTGCGCGCACAAGCACCCACCGGCAACATCGCGGCGTCTGTTCCGGCCCCTCGGCACGATCCCAAGACAAAAGGAGTACGACATGGGCTGCAACTGCGGCGGAGCCTCCCGCCAAGCCACCACCGTTTTCCAGTTGGTCCTGCCGGACGGCAGCGTTCGCGTGTACTACACATGGCAAGAGGCAGACGACGCCAACAAACGGGCGGGCGGGGTCGGCACCATCGTCCCTGTGAACCAGTAGGCGACCCGCCGACTCAAGAGCAGTTCCGCGGCCGGGGCATGGGCCGCATCGGACCCCTTGCCACGCCTCAGACCCAAGCGCCGGCCGGCTGGTCGGCCGGGGTCTCTTCCTCTCCCGGCGGGGCAGGGACAACGGCCGGCCCCGGCTCCCCGTCACTCCTCCTCGGCACCCTCACGGTTACGGGACAGACTTCATGATGCTCCCAGAGTTTCTTCTCTCCCTCGGCGCCACGTGCCGCCTCACCCGATTCATCACGAAGGACACCCTCGCCGGGGGTTTCCGTTCCTGGATCGCCGACCGCTTCGGCGATGACTCCAAACCCTCCTATCTGGTCAGTTGCAGCTGGTGTACGAGCATCTGGGTGGCCGCCGCCATGACCGCCCTCACGCAGTGGGCCGGCGGGACGGTCGCGCTGCAGCTCACCACCACCGCCCTGTCGCTCTCCTACCTCGCCGGGCTCGCGTCCCGATGGCTCGACTGATCGTCGCGGAAGAGCAGACGCGCACCCCGGCTCTTCGCGACCCGGTGCACCGTCATGGCCGGGCAGCTTGAAGGAGTACCGCGCACAAGTCCTCCTACGGCGACGCGAACGGCGGGGAATGTGTCGCGTTCTCCCAGCCCTCACCCAAGTCCACGGCGTCGTCCCCGTCCGTGACTCCAAGAACCCCGACGGCCCGGCGCTCGTCTTCCCGGCGGGCGGCTGGTCGTCCTTCGTCTCGGCCGTCCAGCGCGGGGAGTTCACCGCCGGCGGCTGAAATCCCCGTGCCGCCCCGCAGGCACCGTCGATAGCGTCGGCGACCATGCGCATTCTCGTTCTTGGCGGTACGTCATTCGTCGGCCGCGCCATTGTGGAAGACGCCCTGCGCACGGGGGCCGAGGTCACCCTGTTCGGCCGGGGCAGGACCGGGGCGGAGCTGTTCCCGGAGCTGACCCGGCTGATCGGTGACCGGGACACCGGTGACTACGCGGCGCTGGGCCGAGGCAGTTGGGACGCGGTCGTGGACGTCAGCGGCTATGTCCCGCGGCATGTCGGGCAGGCGATGGAGGCCCTCGGCGACCGGGTCGGCCGGTATCTGTTCCTCTCCAGCCATGCGGTGTACCAACGGGCGGGGGTGGGGCCGGGTTCCGACGAGGACACCCCGCGGCGGCCGCCCGTACGCGACACCGAGGAGCTGACCGAGGCCACCTACGGGCCGTGCAAGGTGGCCTGTGAGGACGATGTGCTGGCGCGGTACGGCGCGCGGGCCACGCTCGTGCGGGCCGGGAGGGTGGCCGGGCCGCACGATCCGTCGGACACCTTCGCGTACTGGGTGCGCCGGGCCGCCCGTGGCGGACGGGTGGCGCTGCCCGCCGACCCCGGGCAGCCCGTGCAGATCATCGACTCACGGGATCTGGCCCGCCTCGTCGTGCAACTGCTCGTCGACGACCGTCCGGGCGCCTTCCACGCCGTCGGGCCCGCCGCACCGGTCACGCTCGGCGGGCTGATCGAGACCTGTGCGCGGGTGGCCGGCAGCCGCGTCGAGCTCGTACGGGTGCCGGACGACGATCTGCCGCTGTTCTTCCCGCTGGTACAGGACGACTGGGCGACCCAGCAGCGCAGCCCGGCCCGCGCGCGGGCGGCGGGACTGCCCGCGACACCGCTGGAGGTGACCGCCGCCGACGTGCTGGCCTGGGACCGTGCGCGTGGCGAGCCGCCGCTGACGGCGGGGTTCACGCCCGAAGAGGAGCGGGCTCGGCTGGCGCGCCGGAACGGTTGCTAGGCAGTGACCGTGTGGTGGTCAGTCGTTGGAGTCGTTGGGCTGTGCATGGGGCGGGGCGGGGTACATGCAGTGGGACGGTGCCGGGAGGCTCTGTGGTGTGCATCGAGCCGTCCCCGTAGTTGCGTTACGGGGACGGCTCTTCTGTCAGCTCGCTGATGCTCCTGGGCCGGTCGCGGCGGTTCAGGTGAGCAACCGCACGCTTCCGGCTGTGCTGCCCTCGCTCAGGGGCAGTGTCAGAGGCAGGGGAGCAGAGTGCTGGAAGAGGTGAGGAACCCTCCGGCCACCGGGGTGGTTGCGGTGTAGGTGGGGGTCAGCACCTGGAAGACGGACAGGTTGGCCGTGCAGCTGGCGTTGCCATTCGCGTCGGCCACGGCGGTGCACAGCACGGGCCCGCCGGCTCCGTCCTGGTGGAAGGTGACCACGGCGCCCGGAGTGGCACCGGTCGCGGTGAGCGTGGTGTGGGCGAAGGACCACGGAAGCGGGGGGAAGTTCAGCGTGTAGCAGGCCGGCTGTGCGGTGAAGGTCTGTGCAGCGCCGACGGTCACCGTCGTGGTGGCGATGACATTGGTGCAGGTGCAGGTGCCGCCGACTGGTCCGGTCACCGTGGCGGTGATGGTGTTGGTTCCGTTGGGCAGCGTGGTGGTGGTCGTCGTGCTCACGCCGGAAGCGTTGGTGGTGCCGCTGAATGACAGGCCGCCGGGGCCGGTGAAGACCACCGTCGCACCCGAGACGGGGGCGCCGTTGCAGGTGACGGTGGCGGTCAGGGTCACCGTCTGGCCCGGGGTCGCGGTGGTGGGCGACGCTGTCAGCGTGACCTGGCAGGTGGACGGCGCCGCGACGACGGTCACGGTCGTCGTGACGCTGGTGTTGA
Organism: Streptomyces sp. TM32; assembly: GCF_004122755.1. Classification (NCBI taxonomy): domain Bacteria; kingdom Bacillati; phylum Actinomycetota; class Actinomycetes; order Kitasatosporales; family Streptomycetaceae; genus Streptomyces; species Streptomyces sp. TM32. The sequence continues at coordinate 7,428 of NZ_SDIG01000109.1, read as the reverse complement.
GGCAGAGGCAGGTGGGGGGGACTCCCGTGAAGCCGACCACTGTGGCCGTGACGGGGTTGCCACCGAGGGGCAACGCGCCGATGTTCACGACGGCCCCGATCCCGGCGGCGGTGATCCCGATGAAGGTGCCGTTGGGGGTGCTGAACGACACCACCGCACCGGTGACTTCGACGCCGTTGCAGGTGACGTGTGCGGTGAGGGTCACCGGCTGGCCAACGGTGGGGTTGGCGGGCGACGACGTCACCGTGATCACACAGTTCGGTGCCGCGGTGACAGTCTCCACTGCGCTTGCCGTCCCACTGGTGGCGCCGGTGGCAACCACCGGTCCCGTCGTTGTCGCCGTGAAGGTGGCGACTGCCACACCGGTCGCATCGGCGTTGACGATCTGATTGGGCTGTGCGTCGTAGACGAAGGTGATCGGTTCGCCGGCCACGGCCGGGGTGGACGTGGAGGTGGCGGTGAATGTCTGGCCCGCCGTGGTGGTGGTCGGGTTGAGGACGAGAGCGAGTGCCATGTTGGACAGCCCCTTTCGAAGGCTCCACGAAGGAGGTGGGGGCTGCGGCACGCCGGAGAAAAGGAAACCTCCGTACATGCTCACCTGCCGGGGGTGCCCTGAAGAACAGGACGACAGCATCGCCGCATGACGGCAGTCGTCCCTGGTCCCCCGACAGGGGATGGGCACCCCCACCGTCGGTACCACCGATTGAAGTGACCGGCCGGACGACGCGCCACAGTTGACGCGCCAATTAGCTCGATCGGCGCAGCGCACTTCGGGGTGCGTACCAGACCCCTGCCGTAGACGGCAGGCAACGGCGCGGGCCCGCCCGGCCATTGGCGTCGTGCCTCCACCGCCCGGCGGCCGAATTCCCCCGGCCCGGGCGCGCGAGGTCCCTAAGATCACCTGGTGCCCGCTGACATATCGCTGTTCACCCTGACCCTGCTCGCGCTGGCCGCGCTCGCGGCGGGCTGGATCGATGCCGTCGTGGGCGGCGGTGGACTGCTGCTGCTCCCGGCGCTGCTGGTCGGCCTCCCGCACACCCCGGCCGCCTGCGTGCTCGCCACCAACAAGTCCACCGCCATCGTCGGCACCACCGCGGCCGCGGTCACCTACGTCCGCAAGGCCCCGATCGATGTCCGGACGGCGCTGCGGATCGGCCTGGCCGCGATGGCCGGTTCGCTGGGCGGGGCGTTCTTCGCGGCGGGCATCAACAGCGCGGTGCTGCGCCCGCTGATCATGGCCGTGCTGCTGGCGGTGCTCGTCTTCGTCCTGCTCCGCCCGGCCTTCGGCACCGCGCCCGCGCCCTCGGGCCCGGTCTCCGCCCGGCGCATGCTGGCGGCCGTCCTCGTCGCGGGCCTGGGCATCGGCTTCTACGACGGCCTGATCGGGCCCGGGACCGGGGCGTTCTTGATCCTCGCGCTCGCCGCGCTGCTGCACATGGACCTGGTCACCGCCTCGGCCACCGCCAAGGTCGTCAACGTCTGCACCAACATCGGTGCGCTGACGATGTTCTCGCTCCAGGGCACCGTGCTGTGGCAACTCGGCGCAGTGCTCGCGCTGTTCAACCTCACCGGCGGGATGGTGGGCGCCCGGATGGCGCTCAAGCGGGGTGTGGGCTTCGTCCGCGGGGTGCTGGTGGTCGTGGTCGTCGCCCTGCTGTGCAAGCTGGTCTACGACCAGTGGCTGGCGGGCTGACCGGGCACCGGCCGGCCGCGCCGCGGGCCGCTCCGCTCAGAACCGGCAGCGGTAGAGCCGCGCCATGTCCCGCACCGCGGGCACCTTCGCCAGGGCCCGCAGCCCCAGGCGGTAGCGGGCCGGCACTTTCGCGATCCCCGGGAGCTCCAGCATGCTGACGCTCTCGACGATCGTCAGCCGCGGGCTCAGCCGCGCGAGGCCCGCGGCGTCCGTGCCCCAGTACAGCCGCGCGCCGGCCGCCACGACGACGTGGTTGATCCGCTGGCTGCGGATCGCGAACCGGCTGAAGGCGTCGAAGGCCAGCTCACCGCGTGGTGCGTGCGCCATCAGCCGGCGCAGCAGCGCACTGCCGTCCTCCTCGGTCAGATACATCAACAGGCCCTCGGCCACGACCATCGTCGGCCGGTCCGACGGAATGCGCGCCGTCCACGCCGGGTCGGTCACCGACGAGGCAATGGCCGTGTATCCCGCGCGCTCCGGATACAGCTCCCGCCGCAGCGCGATGACCTCGGGGTAGTCGACGTCGTACCACCGCACCCCCGGGCCCGGGTCGAGCCGGTGGACGCGGCTGTCGAGGCCGCAGCCCAGGTGGACCACCGTCGCCTCCTCGTGCCGGGCGAGGAAGCGCGCCGTCCAGACGTCCAACTGCCGGGCGCGCAGGGCGATTCCGGCGGCGTCGCCGGGGCCGATCCGCATCTTCGTGAAGTCGTAGTCGAGCCGCCGCACGGTGTCGACGGCCGTCGGGTCCCCCAGGATCGGGTCCTTCGCGCGGCTGTCGACCGCGCGGCCGTAGAGCGTGGCGAGGAGGGTTTCCTTCTCGCCGGTCAGCTGCACCTTCGCACGCGGACTGGTCATGCTCACGAGAGTACATAACATTCAGAAAAACGTGAAGAGTGGGAAGTCTCGGGTGCGGGAGCCCGTGTCCGCTACTTCCGGGCCGCCCCCACCGGTGTCGCCCTCTGGTGGTCCCGGTCCGGTACCTCCGTGACGGCCGTCAGCAGCACCGCCGCGTCGTCGAGGGCCAGCAGGCCGTTCCGCTCGCGCGGGCTCATCGCGACCTGACCGGCCGTCAGTTCCTGGCCGCCGCCGGATCCGGTCACCCGGACCCGCCCGTGAAGTACCTGAAGGCTGGCGGCCGGAGGGGTGTTGTGCTCGTCGAGCGCGGTGCCGGCGATCATCGCGATCACGCTCTGCCGCAGCGGTCCGTCGTGCAGGAAGAGATGGCCGCTGCGCCCGTGGGCGGAGGCCCTGGCGTCGTCGAGCTGCTGACGGGCGAGTGCGCTGAGGTCGTCCATGATGCGGGCCTTTCGCGTGCGGACCGGCGGGCCGGGCTCCCCTTCCATCGTTGCCGGTGCACGGGGCCGCGCAACCGGGGAGTTATCCGGGCGGACCGGACCTTTGCGGCGGGGTGGGGCGGGCGTCCGGGTGCATACCCGAGCCGAGCGGGCCAAGTCGCTTACGGGATGATCATCTCGGTCCGTACGATGCATTGCGGTCCAGCGCCATCGGACAGGCGTGCTTGTCCGATGCGGCCCCACCGTCCCGTCCCCCCACCGCGAAGGATGCGCAACGTGGCCGACCCGAGTGCCCTGAACGACGTGCCCGACCCCACCGGGCGGCAGGCCCGGTTCCTGACCGTCATGACCACCATCGACAGCGAAGCCAAGGCCGGGCAACTGGCCCGCGGCGCGATCGAGGGCAGGCTCGCCGCCTGCGCACAGATCAGCGCCCCGGTGACCTCGGTGTTCCGCTGGGACAACGCGGTCGAGACCGGCCAGGAGTGGCAGGTGCTCTTCAAGACGACCGAGGCGCGCTACGACGCGCTGGAGACCTATCTCCTCGACGCACACGACTACGACACCCCCGAGATCATCGCCACCCCCGTCACCCGCGGTGGCGCCGGCTATCTGTCCTGGGTCACCAAGGAGACGAGCTGACGTGCAGCGAGACCACACGGGGAACCACGAGATGACGCGAGCCGAGCAGCGGCGGCGCAACCGCCGGTGGCGCAGGGGTGCGACGGCCGCTCTCGGCCTCGCGGTGTGCCTGGCCGCCGCGCCCTTCGGCCACGCGGTCGACGGCGCCCGGTCCGAGGCGCCGCGGGCCAAGAGCCCCGGCACGGGCGCCGGCTGGACCAGCCGGGACGCCGCCGCCTACTGGACCGCCGAGCGGATGGCGGCCGCGGCGCCCGCCGGACCCGCTGCCCAGGGCTCCGCCCTGACGGCCCGGTCGGCCCCGGCCGCCGGCAAAAGCGCCGCCACCGCACGGCACTTCGACGGCATCCCGTCCGTCGGCGTGCTGTTCTCCGTCGACGGGGACGCCCGCGCGCACCACTGCACCGCCAGCGTGGTGCACAGCCCGCACGGCAATCTGATCCTCACCGCCGGGCACTGCAACCCGGGCAGCCGCGCGGCTTTCGTCCCGCAGTATCGTTCCGGCGCGACCAGCCAGCCGTACGGCGTGTGGGCCATAGACGACACGTTCGCCTACCCCGGCCGCGGGACCACCGGCGACGGGGCGGACCTCGACTTCGCCTTCGCCACCGTCGCGTCCGACGACGACGGCCGCCGCATCGAGGACGTCACCGGCGGCAATACCCTGACCCCGACGCCCGGTTACGGCAACGACGTCACCGTCATCGGCTACCCGAACGTCCGCAACGACCCCGAGGACCGGGCGGTGCGCTGCGCCACCCGCACCGCCCGACTGACCGGAACCCGCGAACTGCGCATGTCGTGCGGCGGGTTCTACGGCGGCACCTCCGGCAGCCCCTGGCTGGCCGACTACGACGAGCAGAGCCACACCGGCCGGGTCATCGGCCTGATCGGCGGGCTCAACGGCGGTGGTCCCAAGGGCCCGGACAACGACCGGACCAGCTACAGCCCGTACTTCGGGACGAAGATCCTCAGCCTCTACGCCCGAGCGACCCAGGGGTGAGCGGAGGGGGTGACGGAGGCGCTACCGCAGCGCCTCCGTCACCCCCTTCTCGTGCGGCCCGAGGAAGCGCGGATCAGGTCGCAACAACGCCTCCGCCGACGCCTTCCCGGCCGCGAAGATCTCCCGGACGCCGCCGTACGCCCAGGTCACATCGTGCTTCGCGGCGACGGCGACACCGTAGGAATCGACCCCGGCCGCCCCGCACAGCGCCAGCGCCCGCCGGATGTGGAAGCCCTGGCTGACCAGCACCGCCCGGTCCACACCGAAGATCCGGTGGGCACGGCTGCAGGAGTCCCAGGTGTCGAAGCCCGCATAGTCACTGACGATCCGGCGGGCCGGGACGCCGTGCCGCAGCAGATAGCCGCGCATCGCGTCCGGCTCGTCGTAGTCGCGCCGGCTGTTGTCGCCGGTGACCAGCACCGCGCGGACCGTGCCCCGGTGGTACAGCTCGGCGGCCGCGTCCAGCCGGTGCGCGAGATACGGCGACGGCTCGCCCTTCCACAGGCCCGCGCCGAAGACGAGCGCGACGGGTGCGGCGGGTGCGTCCGCCACGCTGTGCACCCGAGGCCCCGTGGTCGCGTTCATCCAGGTCGCGGGCGCCAGCGCCAGCACGGTCAGCGCCACCACGGCCTGGAACGCCCGGCGTTGGCCCCGCCGGGTCCGCGGCAGCCGCAGCCGCCGCACCCCCTGTCGTATCCGGCGTACCGGCTCCGGTACTCGCATCTGCGCCCCCGTCCCTGCTCGCGTGGTTGCTCACGTCTGTTGTTCGCGTGTGTTGTTCGCTTGTGTGTGCGTGATCGGCCTTGCAGGGTGCGACGTCGGGCGCGCGGCGGTGGTTGCACCGGTGGCCTGGCATCGTGGTCGGGGGAGCCCGTGTCCGGAGAGGAAGCCACCACCATGACCACCGAGCCCGAGCGGCTGCCGTTCTTCGTCTACGGAACGCTGCGCCCCGGCGAGGCCAACTACGCCCGGACCCTGCGCGGCCGGACCGCGGCCGAGGAACCGGCCCGGATCCACGGCGCCCTGCTCTACGACGGCCCCGGATACCCGTACGCCACGGCCGGGCCCGCCGAGGCGGTGGTGCACGGCGCCCTGGTCCTGCCCCGCGCGGGCGACTACGACGAGGTGTGCGCGGCCCTGGACCGGCTGGAGGGCTATGTCCCGGGCGACCCGGCCAACCTCTACGAGCGGGTGCGCACCGAAGCGGTCCGCGCCGACGGCCGCACCGTCCACGCCTGGGTCTACCTGGCCGCCGCCCCGCTCGCCGCCCGACTGCGTGCCACGGGCACCCCCCTCGCCGGCGGCGACTGGCGGGGCGGGAAGCCGGCGGAACGGCACCGCCACCCGCCCGGCCCGGGGTGCCGGCACGGCCACCGGCCGCACCCCGGCTAACCTGACGACTCCCCGGGCGAAGGCCGACGACTCCCGGCCAAAGGCCCCTTCCCGAACCGCAGAACAGGTTGACCCGCGTGCCTTCCTCCCCGTCCGCTCCCTCTCCCGCGCCGCTGCCCAAGGCGGAGCTGCATCTGCACATCGAGGGCACTCTGGAGCCCGGGCTGGCCTTCGCGCTCGCCCGGCGCAACGGCATCGAGCTGCCCTACGCCGACGAGGACGCGCTGCGCCGCGCCTACTCCTTCGCCGACCTGCAGTCCTTCCTGAACCTCTACTACGCGCTGATGGCCGTGCTGCGCACCGAGGACGACTTCGCCGACCTCGCGCACGCCTACCTGGCCCGCGCCCAGGAGCAGGGCGTACGCCACGCCGAGATCTTCTTCGACCCGCAGGCGCACACCGCCCGCGGCGTCCCCATCGGCACCGTCATCGACGGCCTGGCCCGCGCGCTGGACGCCGCCGAGGAGACCTACGGCATCAGCACCCGCCTGATCATGTGCTTCCTGCGCGACGAGAGCGCCGAGTCGGCCCTGGCGACCTTCGAGGCGGCCCGCCCGCACCTGCACCGGATCACCGCCGTCGGCCTGGACTCGGCCGAGGTCGGGCACCCGCCGTCGAAGTTCCGGGAGGTCTTCGCGCGGGCGCGGGAGGCCGGGCTCAAGTGCGTGGCGCACGCGGGGGAGGAGGGGCCGCCGGCCTACGTGTGGGAGGCCCTGGACGTCCTCGGCGTGGACCGGATCGACCACGGGGTGCGCTCCATGGAGGACCCGCGTCTGGTGGCGCGTCTGGTGGCGGACCAGGTGCCGCTGACCGTCTGCCCGCTGTCCAACGTCCGGCTGCGGGTCATCGACGACCTCGCCGACCACCCGCTGCCCGCGATGCTGGACGCCGGACTGCTGGTCACCGTCAACTCCGACGACCCCTCCTACTTCGGCGGCTACGTGGACGACAACTTCCGCGCCGTACGCGACGCCCTCGGCCTCGACCAGGAGACCCTGCGCACCCTCGCCCGCAACTCCTTCCGCGCCTCCTTCCTCGACGAGGCGGCCCGTGACCGCCATCTGCGGGACGTGGACGCGCACCAGTCGTAGCGCGCGCCGAAGGAGAGGCGCACCGGGCGCTCAGACCCGGTGCGCCCCCTGGCGGACGGGCGGCAGGAGCCCCCCTGGCGGACGGGCGGCAGGGCGCGCGACGGCCCTGCTGCCCGCGCCGCCCGGCGGGCCGCGGCCGGTGACAGCCCTGCCCGGCGGGCCGCGGCCCGTGACAGCCCGACGGAACACGAACGTCGCGGCCGGGAAACGAGGCCGCAACGCCCCGCTGCCACGCTCCCTGTATGACGGCGCCGATACCGCACTCCGCCTCCACGTCCCGCAGATGGCGGTCACGGGCCGCCTCGTCGAGGAAGG
>NZ_SDIG01000108.1:0-22073 GCF_004122755.1 Streptomyces sp. TM32 | reverse complement strand
CCCATCCGCGACGCGCTGGCGAGCCGCCCGGCCTTCCCGCCCCGCGCCCATGACGCGTTCCTGCGGCCCCTGCTGGGCGCGCTGCTGTGCGATCCGCAGCTGCGCGGCTCCAGCCGGGGCGCCGCGGCCGCGCTGCGCGGCTATGCGGAGGGGCAGTTGTGGCTGCCGGCCGGCGGCGCCTTCGCCGTCCCCGAACTCCTCGCCGCCGCCCTGCCGCCCGGCACGGTCCGTACCTCCGTACGGGTTACCGCGGTCTCCACTACGGGCGTGCACACCGCCGAACACGGCCCCGTCCCCTGCCGGGCGGTGCTGGTGGCCACCGGCGCCCGCGACGCGGCCGAGCTGCTGCCGGGGCTGCGGGTCCCCGCTTTCCACCCGGTGACGGTCCTGCACCACACCGCGGCGGCGTCCGGGGGCCGCGGTGCACCCTCCCGCGAGACCGCGCTGATCCTGCCGACGGACGGCCCGGTCGCATACACCTACGCCGCCGGTGCGATCGACCCGTCCCGTACGCCGCCGGGCCGGGCCCTGATCACCACGGTCGTGCTCGGCGCCGCGGCGGCCCTGCCGCCGGCCGTCCTCGACCGGGCGGTGCGGCCCCAGCTGGACCGGATCCACGGTGCGCAGACCGCCGACCGCCAGCTCCTGACGACCCATCACGATCCGTACGCGGTACCGGCGATGCCGGCTCCGCACGACCCGGAGCGCCCGGTGCGGGTGCTCGCCGGCCTCTACGTGTGCGGCGACCACCGCGACACCGGCACCCTCCAGGGCGCCCTCAACTCGGGCCGGCGCGCGGCCCGCGCCATCCTCCAGGACTTCGGCCTGCCGGCCCTCACCACCGAACCGGACACCCTGCCCGCGGCGGCCTGACCGGGGCGGCGCCTCAGCCCAGCGCCGCCACCCGCTCGCGGTACCCGCGCACCGCCGCCGCGTCCCGGTACGGCTCCAGGCGGCGCTCGAATTCCCTGACGTACTCATGGGCCCGCACGGACCGCATCTCGGAGGCCTGGAGCGCCGCCTCGGCACCGAGCGTGCAGGCCTGCTCCAGCTCGCCCAGGCCCAGCCGCGCGGTCGCCAGCACCACCCGGCAGAAGAGCCGGCTGCGCGCGAAGCCAGCCGCGCGCAGCTGGAGCGAACGCTCGGCGTGCTGGGAGGCCGCGCGGTACTGCTGGAGGTCGCGGTGGCAGTGCGCCAGTTCGTCGGCGAGCTGTGCCTCGTCGAAGAAGCGCGCCCAATAGGGGGTCTCGTCGCCGGGGCGGACGGTCTCCAGCGCCCGCTCGGCACGGGCCAGCGCCGCCGTGCAGGCCCGGACCTCGCTCAGGACGCCGTGGCCGCGCGCCTCCGCGGCGTGCAGCAGCGCCTGCACGGCGGGCGGCGCGCTGCTGCCGATGCCCTGCTGGGCGACCCGGGCCAGCTGGACGGCCTCCCTGCCGTGCCCCAGGTAGACGGCCTGCCGGCTCATCGTCACCAGGACGTAGGCCCCGTAGGCCCGGTCGCCGGCGGCCTGGGCCAGCCGCAGGGCCTGGACGAAGTACCGCTGCGCCAGTCCGTGGGCGGCGATGTCGTACGAGGTCCAGCCCGCCAGCCGGGTCAGATCGGCGGCGGCGGCGAAGAGCCGGCGGCCGGTGGCCTCCCCGTAGCTGCCGCGCAGCATCGGCTCGGCCTCGTGCTCCAGATAGCGCACCAGGGCCTGCCGGGCATGGCCGCCGCCGTAGGCGTGGTCCAGCGCCCGGAACAGCTCGCCGACCGAGCGCAGCGCCGCGATGTCGCCGGAGGTGACCCGGGAGCCGTGGGTGCGGTCGACCTGGTCGGTGCGGCGCTGCCGCGGCACCGCGGCGCGGCCCTGGAGGGGCACCCGGGCCGGCCCTTCGGCGGCCTCGCCACGGGCGACCCGTTCGTCGGCACGGCCGATCAGCCAGTCGCGGCTGGGCACCACGAGCCCGGCCGGGGTGAAGGCGATCTTGCGGAGCTCGGCGTGGCTGCCGGAGTCCTTGCGCCACAGGCCGCTGACGATGTCCACCGCCTCGCTGGGGGTCGCGGCGAACTCCAGCCCCGCGTACACCGGCGCGCAGGCGTCCAGGCCCAGGTCCTGGGCGGACAGCCGGCGGCCGAGCCGGCGGGTGAACACCTCCGCGATCAGGGCGGGGGTGGTGCCCCGTGGCTGCTGGCCGCGCAGCCAGCGGGTCACCGACGTCTTGTCGTAGCGGAGGTCGAGGCCGTGCTCGATGCCGAGCTGATCAACCCGTCTGGCGAGCCCGGCATTGGAGAATCCCGCCTCGGCGATGAGCGCGGCGAGCTGGCGGTTGGGCGTGTGGTGCGGGGGTCGTTCCGTCATCAGCTTTACCGGTCTCCTGCCTTCCGGGCCGCACTGCCGGGTCCGGCGGACCCTGCTCCGGCATTGCTCATCGCCCTTGTGGAACGGCGTGAATGTAACGGCCTTCGGGACCCCGATCGCCGCCTGCGCCCCGCGTTCATCCGATCGTGTGAGCAGGCGCGAACGGGCCGGACACCGGCCGCCTGCCGGGTCCGGGACGGGCGGCCGTACAGTGGCATGGGCGCGAAGTGGCATCAACGTTGCGGCACACTGCAACACGGGTTCGAAGAGGAGCTGCCGGTGACTGCGATCTCTCGGGGGGAGACCCCCGCACCCGAGGGGCTGCGCTTCGTGCATCTGGGCTTCGGCGCCGACGCCGTGGAGTACGAATCCGCATGGCAGGAGCAGCGCCGGGTGCACGCCGCCCGGTTCGCCGACGAGGTGCCCGACACCTGCCTGCTGCTGGAGCACCAGGCCGTCTACACCGCGGGGCGGCGTACGTCCGACGACGAGCGCCCCCTGGACGGGACGCCGGTCGTGGACGTGGACCGCGGCGGGAAGATCACCTGGCACGGCCCCGGCCAGCTGGTGGGCTACCCCATCCAGAAGCTGCCGCGTCCGGTGGACGTCGTGGCCCATGTCCGCCGCCTCGAAGAGGCGCTGATCCGGGTCTGCGCGGAGTTCGGCGTGCAGGGCACCCGGGTCGAGGGCCGCAGCGGCGTGTGGGTGCTGGGCGACACCGTCGGCACGGCCGAGGAGCGGGCGGCCCTGGGCGGGCTGAACCTCGACTTCGACCCCCGGGTGACGGACGAGCTGTTCGACCCGCGGCTGAACGGTCCCGAGTACGCGCCGTCCAACGCCGGCCAGCGCCGCGAGGACCGCAAGCTCGCCGCGATCGGCATCCGTGTCGCCAAGGGCGTCACGATGCACGGCTTCGCGCTCAACGTGAACCCCGACAACACCTCGTTCGACAAGATCGTGCCGTGCGGCATCCGCGATGCCGGCGTCGCTTCGCTGGCCAACGAGCTGGGCCGCGAGATCACCATCGCCGAGGTGCTGCCCGTCGTCGAGAAGCATCTGCGGGACGTCCTTGAGGGCGCCGAGCTGCTCCCCCGCGCAGTCTGAGCGGGCCCGAGCGGGCCGACCGGACGGGTACCTGTCATGGACTCCGGAGACCTCCGGGAATGCCACCCCGCCATACGGGGTTGCCCCGCACGTAAAGACGTGCGAATCAACGGGCGTACCCTGGTGTACGCCGAAGAAACGAAGTCGTAGGGAGCCGGTCGTGTCCGCAGTCGCACCCGACGGACGCAAGATGCTGCGCCTGGAGGTCCGGAACAGCCAGACCCCCATCGAGCGCAAGCCCGAGTGGATCAAGACCCGGGCGAAGATGGGTCCCGAGTACAACCACCTCCAGGGCCTGGTCAAGAGCGAGGGCCTGCACACGGTCTGCCAGGAGGCGGGCTGTCCCAACATCTTCGAATGCTGGGAGGACCGCGAGGCGACCTTCCTCATCGGCGGTGACCAGTGCACCCGCCGCTGCGACTTCTGCCAGATCGACACCGGCAAGCCGCAGGAGCTGGACCGCGACGAGCCCCGCCGGGTCGCCGAGTCCGTGCAGACCATGGGCCTGAAGTACGCCACGATCACCGGCGTCGCGCGCGACGACCTGGAGGACGGCGGCGCCTGGCTGTACGCCGAGACGGTCCGGCAGATCCACGCCCTGATGCCGGACACCGGCGTCGAGCTGCTGATCCCCGACTTCAACGCGGTCCCCGAGCAGCTCGCCGAGGTCTTCTCCTCCCGCCCGCAGGTCCTGGCCCACAACGTCGAGACGGTCCCGCGGATCTTCAAGCGGATCCGCCCCGGCTTCCGCTACGAGCGCTCGCTGGAGGTCATCACCAAGGCCCGCGAGGCCGGTCTGGTGACCAAGTCCAACCTGATCCTGGGCATGGGCGAGGAGCGCGAGGAGATCAGCCAGGCGCTCCAGGACCTCTACGACGCGGGCTGCGAGCTGATCACGATCACCCAGTACCTGCGCCCGACCGTGCGCCACCACCCCATCGACCGCTGGGTCAAGCCCGCCGAGTTCGTGGAGTTCAAGGAAGAGGCCGAGGAGATCGGCTACGCCGGTGTCATGTCCGGCCCGCTGGTCCGCTCCTCCTACCGCGCCGGCCGCCTTTACCAGCAGGCCGTCGAGCGGCGCGAGGTCGAGGCGTCCAGTCAGGCGGTTTGAGTCCCCCGGCGCGCCAACTTGTGAAACGTGGCACATGCTGAGGACGCGGCCCGCACTCCCCCAGGACGGGGGGCGTGGGGGCCGCGTCAACGTTTCATTGGTGTTTGACCGGCAGGTCATCCGTTGGTAACACCTTTCCGTGACGATGGATGCACGCACCGCTCCCGCACCTACCCCTGCTTCTCCGAACAGATCAGAGGGAGTCACCACCATGCAGGCCGCGCCGCTCCGCGCCACCCCCGCCGCCAGTCCCGCCCTTCCCCTCCCCACGGTCACCGGCGCCCTGCGTGCCGTCGAGGCCGTCCTCCTGCGCGGCGGACAGCGCACCGCTCGTCGTAACGCCTGGACGTCGGTCCTGGAGGACCGCCGCCGCGCCAAGGACCGCCACGAGGCCGAGTACGTACTGGAGGCCGCGGCGACCCGGCACCCGCACGCCACGTAGACTGCGCTGTATGGCGAGGAAGGTAAACGCTGAGGGCGCTGTCGGCGCTGCCGGCGCTGAGAACTCCGGGCGACTGAAGCAGATCGCCCTGACCTACAAGATGACCCGTCGGGTCGACTCCAAGGTCGGTCTTGTCGTCGCTGGTGTAGGCATCGTCGTATTCGGCGTTCTCCTTGCCATCGGCTTCGTGATCGGCCATCCCATCTATGCGGGAATCCTGGGCTTCGTCCTGGGCTTCCTCGCGATGGCGATCGTCTTCGGACGGCGTGCCGAGCGGGCCGCCTTCGGGCAGATGGAGGGCCAGCCCGGCGCGGCGGCCGCCGTGCTGGAGAACGTCGGCCGCGGCTGGACGGTCACCCCCGCGGTGGCCATGAACCGCAGCCAGGACGTGGTCCACCGCGCCGTCGGCAAGGCCGGCATCGTGCTGGTCGGCGAGGGCAACCCCAACCGCCTCCGCGGCCTGCTGGCCGCCGAGAAGAAGCGGATGGCGCGCACCGTCGCCGACGCCCCCGTCCACGACATCGTGGTGGGCGACGGCGCGGACCAGGTGCCGCTGAAGAAGCTCCGTACGACGCTGCTGAAGCTGCCGCGCGTACTCCCCGGCGCCCAGGTCACCGCCGTCAACGACCGGCTCCGTGCGCTGGGCGACCTGATGAGCAACATGCCCGTCCCGAAGGGCCCGATGCCGAAGGGCATGCGGATGCCCAAGGGCGGCGGCAAGGCACGCTGACCACCACGGTCCGGCCGCAGCCGGACCGGGCCCCGATCACAGATCACACGAGAACGCCCCGGAATCCTGATTCCGGGGCGTTTCGCATGCTCCAGGGCGTTGTCGTGCGATGCGGTCAGGGGGCGGCTCATAGGGGCAGCCGCGGGCTCACCGGCGTGCGTACCGCGGCCTCACGGACGGCGGCGGACCGCCGCGGCGCCGCACCGGCCGGAGGACCTGAGGGCCGTACCCCTCACAGACGGACCTGCACGGCGCGCGAGAGGCGATCGTGCAGCCCCCGCCCGTCCCGGTCCCAGACCACGGCGGGGATGACCACGACGAGCAGCAGCGTGCGGACCACGACCCGCGGGAAGGTGAGCCGGCCACCGCCCTCGGCGACCACCCGCAGGCCCAGCAGCCGCTTACCCGGCGTGAAGCCGACCGTGCCGACCGTCAGCACGCTGAGCACCGCGAAGACCAGCAGCGCCCAGTTGCTCGCCGACTGTGCCCGGCCGCCGCTGAGCAAGCCGTATGCGATGAGCAGGCACAGCGCCCAGTCGAGGAAGAGCGCGGCGAACCGCCGGCCCGGGCGCGCGATCGAGCCCGGCCCCTCCTTCGGCAGCCCGAGCTGCTGCCCGCGGTATCCGAAGGCGACACCCATGTCCTCGGCTGCCGCGCGGGGCCCCGAGATCCACGATCCGATTGCATGCCTGTTGTCCACCCGACCACGGTACTGCGACCGTCCGCGGCCGATTCCTGGAGGGCCGCCCTGGGAAGGGCCGGAGGCCGTACGGGCCGGGCTCGGGGACGGCTCGGGGCGGCCCGGGAGCGGCAGGCCGGGCCCGGCGACCGGGCGGAGAAGACGGTACTCCGACCGGTCCGGAATGCCCCGTCATGGCGCACACTGGGGGTGAGGAGCGGCCGCGCGCCGGTTAACCTGCGCGAAACAAATGGGTCATGCTTGGGAAATCCCGCCTGCCTATGGTCGGGCAACGCGCCACCGCACATGGTCGCGTTCCGAGTAGCAATCCCGCGTCCGCCGACCGGTGACCGGGCTAGGAGGAGTTGGATGTTCCAGAACGCCGACGAGGCCAAGAAGTTCATCGCGGACGAGGACGTCAAGTTCGTCGACGTCCGATTCTGCGACCTGCCCGGTGTGATGCAGCACTTCACGATCCCGGCAGCGGCGTTCGACCCGGCCGACGAGCTCGCCTTCGACGGCTCGTCGATCCGCGGATTCCAGGCGATCCACGAGTCCGACATGGCGCTGCGCGCGGACCTGTCGACGGCTCGCGTGGACCCCTTCCGCCGGGACAAGACCGTCAACATCAACTTCTTCATCCACGACCCGATCACGGGCGAGCAGTACAGCCGCGACCCGCGCAACATCGCCAAGAAGGCCGAGGCCTACCTCGCCTCCACCGGCATCGCGGACACCGCGTTCTTCGGTCCGGAGGCCGAGTTCTACGTCTTCGACAGCGTCCGCTTCGAGACCTCGTCGAACCAGTCCTTCTACCACATCGACTCCGAGGCCGGCGCCTGGAACACCGGGTCGGAGGAGAACAACCGCGGCTACAAGGTCCGCTACAAGGGCGGCTACTTCCCGGCCCCGCCGGTCGACCACTTCGCCGACCTGCGCGCCGAGATCTCCCTGGAGCTGGACAAGGCCGGCCTGCAGGTCGAGCGCCAGCACCACGAGGTCGGCACCGCCGGCCAGGCCGAGATCAACTACAAGTTCAACACGCTGCTCGCCGCGGCCGACGACCTGATGCTGTTCAAGTACATCGTCAAGAACGTCGCCTGGCGCAACGGCAAGACCGCGACCTTCATGCCCAAGCCGATCTTCGGTGACAACGGCTCCGGCATGCACGTCCACCAGTCGCTGTGGCAGGGCGGCGCGCCGCTCTTCTACGACGAGCAGGGCTACGCGGGCCTCTCGGACACCGCCCGCTACTACATCGGCGGCATCCTCAAGCACGCCCCGTCGCTGCTGGCCTTCACCAACCCGACGGTGAACTCCTACCACCGCCTGGTCCCCGGCTTCGAGGCCCCGGTCAACCTGGTCTACTCGCAGCGCAACCGCTCCGCGGCCATGCGTATCCCGATCACGGGCTCGAACCCCAAGGCCAAGCGCGTCGAGTTCCGCGCCCCGGACCCGTCCTCGAACCCGTACCTCGCGTTCTCCGCCCTCCTCCTCGCGGGCCTGGACGGCGTCAAGAACAAGATCGAGCCGGCCGAGCCGATCGACAAGGACCTCTACGAGCTCGCCCCCGAGGAGCACGCGGGCGTCCCCCAGGTCCCGACCTCCCTCCCGGCCGTCCTCGACGCCCTTGAGGCCGACAACGAGTACCTCCAGCAGGGCGGCGTCTTCACCGCCGACCTGATCGAGACCTGGATCGACTACAAGCGCGCCAACGAAATCGCCCCGATCCAGCTCCGTCCGCACCCGCACGAGTTCGAGCTGTACTTCGACATCTAAGATCGCCGCAGGTCAGAGCGGTTTCCGCTCGCCTGGGACGTCTGTGGGCCGTCGGCCGTGTTCTTCCGTCACCGGAAGAACACGGCCGATTGTCGTTTTCTGGGCCCCGAGCGGCGGCAGGTGCTGCTCCGTCGTCATCGCTGCCGCCGGGCCGGCGGCAACGGTCCTTCGCCGGGACATAAGAGGGATGAAAGCCCACGGGGTGTGTACTTCGGCGTGGAAGCTTGCGCACGGGCCCAGGTGGGCGTGTGAGGCAGCTCACGCCCGTGGGGTGCATAGCTGGACGTGGGTCAGTGCCTTTGTAGGGGTGTAGGCGAGTGATCGAGGGGAGGGACGGCGTTGAAGGGGCAGGTGCGGGCCGATGCGTTCGACCGGTTCGTCGCGGCTCGTTGGTCGGCACTGCTTCACCTGGCGCATCTGCTCACCGGTGGAGATCGGCATCGGGCCGAGGATCTGCTGCAGGAGGCGCTGGTCAAACTGTGGTTTGCCTGGCCGAGGGTGGCCGAGCAGGCGCCGGAGGCGTACGTGCGCCGGGTGCTGACGCGGGCGGCGGCTCGCTCGGCGCGACGTCGCTGGTGGGGCGAGCGTCCGGTGGAACGGTTGCCGGAGCTTCCCGAGGCCGGCGATGTGGCCGCTGCCGTGGAGGAACGGACTCGGTTGGAGGCCGCGCTGGCATTGCTGCCGGTGCGGCAGCGCGCCGCGGTGGTGCTGCGCTACTACCAGGACCTGTCCGAGGTGCAGGTTGCGGAGGCGCTGGGCTGCCCGGTGGGCACCGCCCGGTCCCATACGTCACGGGGCGTGAAGCGGTTGCGGCAGCTCCTGGGTGACGCCGTCGAGCCGGTGAAGTGAAAGGAGACATCATGGAAGACTTCGAGCACGAACTCGCGCGGATGATGCGCGATACCCAGGCAAACACCCCCTTTGAGGAACAGCACCGGCAGCGGCTGCAGGCTGGAGTCCGTGCCCGTCGGCGTGCTCGGACGGTCTGGATGGCCACCGGCTCGGCGCTGACGATCGCCGGGCTCGGCGTCGGGCTGGAAGTCCTGCCGAGCGCTTCCGCTCAAGGCGGACCCACCATTCCGCATCACCAACCCACCACCACGACCGCGCCGGTCCCCGTTCAGCCCCGCACCTGCACGACCGTGCCGGCCCCCGTTTCACCCCGCACCTGCACGACCGTGCCGGTGCCGATTCCGACCCGCACCTCAACGACCGAGCCGGTCCCGACCCCCACCCGCACCTGCACGGCCACGCCGGCCCCGATCCCGACTCACACCTCAACGACCAAGTAGCGCCGGCCAAGGTTCGGGCCACAGGAGCCGCTGGCCCCACGCGAGCGCTGCGCCGCCCTGCTGCTGGAACTTCGCATCGGTCCAGCACCGACCGCTCGCCGACCGGCGGGGCCGCGAGCCGACACCGGCGACAACAACGCTGCCACGGTGCCTGTTTGCCTCACCGCAATCGCGCCGAGCCGTTTATTTCACCGGCAATCAGCCCGCTGAGATGGTCCGCCGGCGAGGGTGCCGACCAAGAGATCGCCATGCGACGCCGCCGTCGAAGACGTGCCCGGCGCCACGATCTCCATGACGTTGAGGCGCATCCAGATCGGCAGGAATCGCGGGCGATCGGTCCGCGAGGACACCCGTGCTCGGCCCGACTCTTCCCTGTGCGCCGTGCGCGGCCGATTACTTCAGGCACTGCATGACCGCGCTCTGGCGAGCCGCCGTCAACGGGTGCTCCGACCGCCGAGGTGGCAGCAACTCGGCGAGCAAGGACAGCCGGGAATCAGTGAATTCAGCGAGTCAGTGAAATCAGTGCAAACATCTGTCAACTTGCGAGATTAAGGGCTATTTGAGCGTGCCTACCATATTCGTCAGAGTTTTCAAAACGCCCGGACTTCGCAAGAAGATACTTTTCACGCTGGGAATCCTGCTTCTCTTCCGGTTGGGGCAGAACGTTCCGGTCCCTGGGGTGGATTACCGGAGCCTTACGCAGTGCATCAAGGAGAGTTCCGGCGACGGCGGCCTCTTCAGCCTGATCAACACGTTCAGTGGTGGTGCGCTGCTGCAACTCACCATCTTCGCCCTGGGGATCACGCCGTACATCACGGCCAGCATCATTCTTCAACTGCTGACGGTGGTCGTTCCGCGCCTGGAGGCGCTGAAGAAGGAGGGACAGACGGGTACCGCGAAGATCACTCAGTACACCCGGTACTTGACGTTGGGCCTGGCGGTGCTTCAGGGCGCCGCCCTGATGGCCAAGGTCCAAAGCGGTGGGCTCTTCGGCACCTGCCGGGTCCGCACCCAGATCTTCCCGGACACCTCGATCCTCCGTACCTCGGTCATGGTCATCACCATGACCGCCGGCACCGCCCTGGCGATGTGGCTCGGAGAGCTCATCACCGACCGCGGCATCGGCAACGGCATGTCCCTCCTGATGTTCACCTCCCTCGCCGCCGGCTTTCCGGCCAACCTGTGGGGGATCAAGAAGTCGGGTCACCTCCTGGGCGGCTGGGGCGAGTTCGCCATGGTGATCGCGGTCGGCCTCGGCATGGTGTGGCTCGTGGTCTTCGTCGAGCAGGCGCAGCGCCGGATCCCGGTCCAGTACGCAAAACGAATGATCGGCCGCCGTTCCTACGGGGGCACTTCGACCTACATCCCGCTGAAGGTGAACCAGGCGGGTGTGGTTCCCGTCATCTTCGCCTCATCAGTGCTCTCCGTCCCCGGTCTGATCGATCTGGGCGGCGACTCGGCGTCAGGATGGGCCCGGTGGATCGCCACCAATCTTTCCAGGGGTGACCAACCGATCCATCTGACGCTTTACTTCCTGCTGATCGTCTTCTTCGCCTTCTTCTACGTCGCCATCTCCTTCACCCCCAATGAAATCGCCGACAACATGAAGAAGCACGGCGGGTTCATCCCCGGTATCCGGGCCGGCCGGCCCACGGCTGACCACCTGGGCTACGTGCTCAACCGGATCACCTGGCCGGGAGCGCTCTACCTGGGGCTGATCGCCCTTGTGCCCAGTGCGGCACTGGTGGTGTTCAACGGCAGCAATTTCCCGTTCGGCGGCACGAGCATCCTCATCATCGTGAGTGTCGGACTGGAGACCGTGAAGCAGATCGAGAGTCAGCTCCAACAGCGCAATTACGAAGGGTTCCTGCGCTGACGCGCAGTGCCGTGGCTGCGCCGGCCCGCTCAGCTGCCCGTGCAGGCGGGGCACAGGCCCCAGTAGGTCACCTCGGCCTCGCGGACGGTGAAGCCGAAGCGCTCGGAGGTGGGGAGGGCGGCGAGTGGGTCGCCGGTGGGGTGGACGTCGCGGATGGTTCCGCAGTGGGAGCAGACCAAGTGGTGGTGCGGGTGGTGGGCGTTCGGGTCGTAGCGCTTGGCGCGGCCGTCGGTGGCCACCTCCAGGACCTCGCCGAGCGAGACGAGTTCGCCGAGGGTGTTGTAGACCGTCGCGCGAGAGATCTCCGGCAGCCGGGCGGTGGCTCGGGCGAGCACCTCGTCCGCGGTGAGGTGGACATGCTCTCCGTCGAGTACCTCGGCGACGACCCGGCGCTGGGCGGTCATCCGCCAGCCCCGTCCGCGAAGCCGTTCCAGCAGGTCACTCATGCCCCACCAGCCTAACTGTGCACCGCTGGACAAAGAATCCGTACGGGCCTCGTTGTCGTATTGACTTGGATTGAGTCCATCGTAGGATCGGATCCAGCGGGAGCCAAGGGATCGGGCAGCAGCGGGAACGAGCACATGACGGTTCAGGAGACGCACGCATCCGCTCGGATTCGAGGGACGCGTGTCGTCGTTCGAGGGACGTGTCGTGTCGTCGCCGCCGGCGGCGGCGCGGTCGGCGAGGCCCCTGCCCGAGCACATCGACCACCGTGGCTTCCCGAGCGACGGGGCCGAGGGCATCCACGGGTGCCCGTGTCCCGGCCGCTCCCCCGCCCGCAGTTCCTGAGCACCGTGATCCGCCTGGCCCGGAAGGATTCCCATGCCTGAGAACCAAGATGCATCCCCCGTTGACACACCGACGGAGCAGGGAGGCTGCCCGGTCGCGCACGGGCGCGCCCCACACCCGACGCAGGGCGGTGGAAGCCGCCAGTGGTGGCCGGATCGGCTCAACCTGAAGATCCTCGCCAAGAACCCGGCGGTGGCGAACCCGCTGGGTGAGGATTTCGACTACGCCGAGGCGTTCCGCTCCCTCGACCTCGCGGCCGTGAAGCGGGACATCGCGGAGGTGCTGACCACGTCGCAGGACTGGTGGCCGGCCGACTTCGGCAACTACGGCCCGCTCATGATCCGTATGGCCTGGCACAGCGCCGGTACCTACCGGATCAGCGACGGCCGCGGTGGCGCCGGCGCCGGTCAGCAGCGCTTCGCGCCGCTCAACAGCTGGCCGGACAACGTCAGCCTCGACAAGGCCCGCCGTCTGTTGTGGCCGGTCAAGAAGAAGTACGGCCAGAGCATCTCCTGGGCCGACCTCATGATCCTCACCGGCAACGTGGCGCTGGAGACGATGGGCTTCAAGACCTACGGCTTCGCCGGCGGTCGCGAGGATGTGTGGGAGCCCGAGGAGGACGTGTACTGGGGTCCGGAGACCGAGTGGCTCGGCGACGCGCGCTACACCGGCGACCGCGAGCTGGAGAACCCGCTCGGAGCGGTGCAGATGGGCCTCATCTACGTCAACCCCGAGGGCCCCAACGGCAACCCGGACCCGATCGCCGCGGCCCGCGACATACGTGAGACGTTCCGGCGCATGGCGATGAACGACGAGGAGACCGTCGCCCTCATCGCCGGCGGCCACACCTTCGGCAAGACCCACGGCGCGGGTCCGGCGGACAACGTCGGCGCCGACCCCGAGGCCGCCCCGATGGAGCAGGTGGGCCTGG
This sequence comes from Streptomyces sp. TM32, assembly GCF_004122755.1. Lineage (NCBI taxonomy): Bacteria > Bacillati > Actinomycetota > Actinomycetes > Kitasatosporales > Streptomycetaceae > Streptomyces > Streptomyces sp. TM32. Next base: position 9,002 of record NZ_SDIG01000108.1, on the reverse strand, counting down.
GCTGGAAGAGCACGCACGGCACGGGCGTGGGCGGCGACGCCATCACCAGCGGTCTGGAGGTGACCTGGACCGGCACGCCGACGCAGTGGAGCAACGGGTTCTTCCAGAACCTCTTCGGCTACGAGTGGGAGCTCACCAAGAGCCCGGCCGGCGCCCACCAGTGGGTGGCCAAGGACGGCGCGGGTGCGGGCACCATCCCCGATGCGCACGACCCGTCGAAGAGCCATGCGCCGACGATGCTCACCACCGACCTGGCGCTGCGCCTCGACCCGGTCTACGAGCCGATCTCGCGGCGCTTCCACGAGAACCCCGAGGAGTTCGCGGACGCGTTCGCCCGCGCCTGGTTCAAGCTGACCCACCGCGACATGGGCCCGGTCGTGCGCTACCTCGGCCCGGAGGTCCCGTCCGAGACGCTGCTGTGGCAGGACCCGCTGCCGGAGCGCACGTACGAGCTGATCGACGCCGCGGACATCGCCTCCCTCAAGGAGCAGGTCCTCGGCTCGGGCCGCACGGTCGCGCAGCTCGTGTCCGCGGCCTGGGCGTCGGCCGCCTCCTTCCGCGGCAGCGACAAGCGTGGCGGCGCCAACGGTGCCCGCGTCCGCCTGGAGCCGCAGCGCAACTGGGAGGTCAACAACCCGGACGACCTCGCCCAGGTGCTGCGTACCCTCGAAGGCATCCAGGAGTCCTTCAACTCCGCACAGACCGGCGGCAAGCAGGTCTCGCTGGCCGACCTGATCGTGCTCGCGGGCGGTGCGGCCGTCGAGAAGGCGGCCAGGGACGCCGGCCTCGACATCGAGGTGCCCTTCGCGCCGGGCCGGGTGGACGCCGCACAAGAGCAGACGGACGTGGAGTCGTTCGCGGCGATGGAGCCGGCCGCCGACGGCTTCCGCAACTACGTCGGCAAGGGCAACCGCCTGCCGGCCGAGTACCTGCTGCTCGACAAGGCGAACCTGCTGACGCTGAGCGCGCCCGAGCTGACGGTCCTCGTCGGTGGCCTGCGTGTCCTCGGCGCCAACCACGCCCAGGCGAAGCACGGGGTCCTGACCGACAAGCCGGGCACGCTGACCAACGACTTCTTCGTCAACCTGCTCGACATGGGCACGACGTGGAAGTCGACGTCCGAGGCACAGGCCGAGTTCGAGGGCCGCGACGCCACCGGGGCGGTCCGGTGGACCGGCACCCGTGCCGACCTCGTCTTCGCCTCGAACTCCGAGCTGCGCGCGCTCGCCGAGGTCTACGCGAGCGATGACGCGAAGGAGAAGTTCGTGCACGACTTCGTCGCGGCATGGGACAAGGTGATGAACCTGGACCGGTTCGACCTCGCCTGATCATGACGTCCGGGCCGGAGCCGATGGCCGCTCCGCCCGGGACGTCCGTGGCCGTCGGCCGTGTGCTTCCGCTCTCGGGAGGGAGGACGCGGCCGGCGGCCCTTGCGCGATCCGGACGATCCGGATGATCCGTACGATCAGGAACCGTCGGCGGATTCTCCCGTCCTGTGGCGCTCACCGGTCCGTCCGCCCGGTGCGCGACCGGGCCGGACCGCCGGAAAGCCCGGCCGGGCGGGGCGCCCGTCGGGCCCGTTCGAGGCAGACTGGCGTTATGCCTGAATTGCCGGAGGTGGAATCGCTGGCCCGGTTGCTGGACGAGCGGCTGGCCGGGCGGGCCGTGGGCCGGGTGCATGCGGTCGCCGTGCATGCGCTCAAGACCTACGACCCGCCGCTGACCGCGCTCGAAGGGCGGTCGTTCGGCGAGGTGCGCCGGCACGGGAAGTTTCTGGACCTGCGGGTCGGGGAGCTGCATCTGGTCCTGCACCTCGGCCGGGCGGGGTGGGTGCGGTGGAGCGACAAGCTGCCGGCGGTGCCGCCGCGGCCCGGGAAGGGGCCGCTGGCGCTGCGGGTGCGGCTCGCGGAGCCCGACGACGGGGCGGGGTTCGAGGTGACCGAGGCCGGCAGCCAGAAGCATCTGGCGGTGTACGTCGTGCGGGATCCGCAGGACGTGGCGGGGGTGGCGCGGCTCGGGCCGGACCCGCTGGCGGAGGGCTTCACCCTGGAGGTCTTCGGTGGGCTGCTGGACGGGGAGCGCCGGCAGATCAAGGGCATCCTGCGCGACCAGAGCGTGCTGGCCGGGATCGGGAACGCCTACTCGGACGAGATCCTGCACACGGCCCGGTTGTCGCCGTTCAAGCCGGCGGGCGCGCTCGGTGCGGACGAGGTGGCCCGGCTGTACGAGGCGATCGGCGCGACGCTCGGCGAGGCGGTCGAACGGGCCCGTGGCACGGCGTTCCAGGACCTCAAGAGCGAGAAGAAGAGCGGGCTGCGGGTGCACGGGCGGAAGGGGGAGGCCTGTCCGGTGTGCGGGGACACCATCCGCGAGGTGTCGTTCAGCGATTCGTCGCTCCAGTACTGCCCCACGTGCCAGACCGGGGGCAAGATCCTCGCGGACCGGCGGCTGTCCCGGCTGTTGAAGTAGGTCTGGCAGGAGGGGTGGGAGCAGGGACGTGGGTGGAGCAGGGGCAGCCGCCGGTGCCGGAGGGGGTCAGGTCGCGGACGGTCCGGTGGACAGCAGGTCCCGCAGTTCGGTCACCGCCTCACGCAGCCGGTCGGCGAACGTGTGCATCTGGTCGGCCACCGGCAGCGGGGTGCTCAGGTAGAGGTGGAAGCGGTCGGGCAGCAGGACGTAGGCGACGCCGATGCAGCGGCTGCTGGTGGAGCCGAAGCCGAAGTACTGGATGTGGGTGGACGGCGCGGAGCTGGTGCTCAGGTAGTCGTCGCGCATCGTCAGCCAGCCCGGCGTCCGGTAGAGGGCGGGCTGTTCGGTCACGCCCAGCTCCGCCCCGCGCCGCCGCTGGATCAGCTCCAGCTCCCAGAGGTGCTGCTCGGGCGCCTGGCCGAGCTGGCACTCCTTGGCGCGGGCCACGTGCTGGGCGGCCGCGGCGTGGAAGGCGGCCCGGCGGGTGTCCGCGGAGGCCGCCGGGTCCTCCATCGCGGCGACGAACTCCTGGATCTCCGGGGTGACCACCCGCATCGCCTCGGTCCGGCCGTGACGGTACTGCCGGGTGGCGATCGACTCGTAGGTGGCGCCCAGGTGGCCCTTGGCGCGCTGATGGGCCAGTTGGTAGGCGAGCTGGACGAAGGCGTCGGGTGAGGCGCCCAGTGCCTTGGCGGTGGTGCTGCCGAAGTCGTCGAAGGAGACGGTCCGGGTGGCGGTGGCCGCGCCGTACGCGGCGAAGGCGTCCGCGGCGCTCCGTACCTGGTCACGCAGGGCGTCGTCCAGCTCGAAGACGAGCGGTTCCACGGCCGGGAGTCCCTGGGAGCGGGCGCCGGAGCGCCGGGAGTGTTCCTCGGCGGGGGTGCTGAGCAGGGCGTCGGTGAAGCCGAGGATGGTGGTCCCGTCGAGTTCGCAGTGCTCCACGTTGATGCCCGCGCGGCCGTCGGCGAAGACGATCAGGGACACCGCCTTGTCGAACCAGCGGTTGCCGCGGTCGCCGTACAGCAGCTGGTCGCAGGCGTCCTGAACGTCCGCGGGCGCGAAGTCCTCCAGGCAGACGCAGAAGAGTGCGGTCTCGATGTCGTCCAGGGCGGCCGCGTTACGGGGGTGGGCCCGCAGGGTCTCGCGGGCGGCGGCCCATTCGGCGCGGGCCATGGTGGTGAGGTGGCCCACCGAGGTGTCCGGCGCGGGCGGCTCGGCGCCGGCCTTCAGGACGGCGCGCAGCCCCGCTTCGAGGTCGTCGAGGCTGTGCGGGTCACCGTCCGCGCCGAGCACCTCCATCCGGAACATGGCGCCACGGTGGAACACCACGATGTGCCGGGCGTCGGACGGGCCGGGCCACTCGTCGCTGTAGGGGCTGCGGACGGTGTCCTGCTCCGCCCCGGGGATGCGGGTGGTGGAGAAGAGGTAGGCGTTCTGGACCATCGACTGGGCCTGGCCGCGCTGGACGACGGGCGGAATGCGGTCCTGGTCGAGTTGGCGCTTGTAGCCGACGGCGCCGGCGATCAGCCCGGCCGCCCGCGCCACCTGGGACCGCGGCTCGTCGGGGCCGGCGTCCTGGAAGAGGAAGAAGAAGTTGGCGTTGAGGGCGATGCGGTCCCGGCGGCCCAGATAGCGGTAGGGCCAGAAGGTGTCGAGCCAGCTGTGGACGCCGGCCGTGGCGTCGTACTCCTCCAGCGCCGCGTGCAGCGCCCGGCCGGGGCCGCCGGGCCGGAGGAAGGCGGCCACCTCCGCCTCGGTCGCCGCCCGCTCGTCGGCGGTCAGCAGCGGCGCGCACCAGGCGAGGAACCGCTCACAGCTCGCCTCCAGTGTGGGCAGCGGCACCCGCGGCAGGGTCTCCTCCCGGGCGAAGGTCGTCATGGCTGCGTTCTCCTGACGGGTATTCAATTCGGCTCTCTCGATTCGGATCGTGGCATCTGCGGTTCGGATGGTGGCATGTGCGGTGTCGGTTGCTGCGGTACCGCACCGTCGCCCGCCCGGCGTGCTCCGTCGTGGAGCGCCGGGCGGGGAACGGGTGTGGCGGCGGCTGCGTCCCGGCCCCCGCCGGGACGCAGCCGCCTCGGGGGGGGACCAGCCGGAGCTGCCCCCTGGAGCTGTCCGGTGAGCGGGCCCTAATCCAGCAGGCGGTCGCCGCGGACCGCCCGGCCCTCGGCGGCCAGATGTGCGGGCAGCACCCGGCCGAAGAGCTGCCGGGTGCGGGCCACGCTCCCGATGACGCCGGGGCGCCGGCTGTAGGCGAAGATCGCGGAGTGCCGCGCGGTCTCGCCCTGCACGGGGCTCACCCGGTGCAGGGAATAGCGGCCCTTGAAGAGCTGCAGGTCACCGGGGTGCAGCGGGAGGCGCCGGATCAGCCGCTCGCCCCGGCCGTCGAGGACGTCGAGGACCTCGCCGAAGTTCTCGTCGTCGGCGGAGCGGATGTTCGGGCAGTACTCGAAGACCCCGCCGGTCGGCGCCTGCTGGGTGAGCATGCTGACGGTGAACTCGTTGGTGTCGAAGTGCCAGGGGTGCTCCATGCCGGATTCGACGACATTGAGGACCAGCCCGGAGAGCGGGTCCGCCAGCTCGTGCAGCCCGGGCAGGCCGAAGCAGCGGGCGATGAAGTCCTGGAAGGCCCGGTGGGAGTAGAGCCGGCTGAGGAGGGACGCCTCGGGGATGCGGTCCCGGGCGACGAAGGCGTTGCCGCGGAGGAAGGTCCGCCGTCCGGGGTGCCCCTCGGGCAGCCGGCTGTCCACCGGGATGTTGTAGACGTTGACCGTCTCGGTCTCGAAGTGCGCCTGGGGGGCGAAGGCCGCGCACTCCTCGCGCAGGACCTCCCGGAGCGCGGGGCGGATGAAGTCCGGCAGCACCGTGCAGCCGAGGGTGTGCAGTTCCCGCCGGGCACGGGACATCACCGCCTGTCCCTCGGCACCGTCGAGATCCGACAGCGGGTACCGGGCGGTGTCGACCACCTGGTCGAGCGTGATGGTTTGCAGAGTGCTCATTCGATCCTCTCCACGTGCGGGCAGACCGTCCCGAGCCGGATGCTCCCCGCCGGCCCGCGGTTTCATCCCGAGTGCCCCGACAAGGCAGCCGATGCGGTCCGCGCGCCGATCGGTCCACACCCCGACCCATCGGTAACTCCACTGAGGAGCAACACAGTTGAAGCTCCCACAGCGTCGCGACGTTGTCTGTGACACGCCGCACTGCACCGGGCGTGAGCAGCGGCGCACCGGGTCGGGAGGGGGCGCGGCCGGCAGGGCGGCGTCGGCTGGGTCACTGTTTTATGCAACTTGTTGCATAAGGCTTCCCGCTGGTCTACAACTGCTGTCACGACCACCGCGCCAGGAGGCCCCCATGAGCTCGTACCCGCACCTGATGAGCCCGCTCGACCTCGGGTTCACCACCCTGCCCAACCGGGTGCTGATGGGGTCGATGCACATCGGCCTGGAGGAGGCGGAGAACGGGTTCGCGCGGATGGCCGCCTTCTATGCCGCCCGTGCGCGCGGCGGCGTCGGCCTGATGGTGACCGGCGGGATCGCGCCGAACGACGCGGGACGGCCGTACGACGGCGGGGCCAAGCTCACCACCGAGGCGGAGGCGGCGCAGCACCGGACCGTGACCGACGCGGTGCATGCCGCGGGCGGGCGGATCGCGATGCAGATCCTGCACTTCGGGCGGTACGCGTACCACCCCGACCTGGTCGCGCCCAGCGCGCTCCAGGCGCCCATCAGTCCCTTCGTGCCGAACGCCCTCACCGACGACGAGGTCGAGCAGACCGTCGAGGACTACGTACGGGCGGCGGAGCTGGCCAAGGCCGCCGGGTACGACGGGGTCGAGATCATGGGCTCGGAAGGCTATTTGATCAACGAGTTCATCGTCGGCGCGACCAACCAGCGCACCGACCGGTGGGGCGGCTCGTACGAGAACCGGATGCGCTTCCCGCTGGAGATCGTCCGGCGTACCCGGGAGCGGGTCGGCACCGACTTCATCCTGATCTACCGGCTCTCGATGCTGGACCTCGTCCCGGGCGGCTCCAGCCTGGACGAGGTGATCACCCTCGCCCGGGAGATCGAGGCCGCCGGTGCCACGATCATCAACACCGGCATCGGCTGGCACGAGGCCCGGATCCCCACCATCGTGACCTCGGTGCCGCGCGGTGCCTACACCTGGGTGACCAAGCGGCTGATGGGCTCGGTCACCATCCCCCTGGTGACCAGCAACCGCATCAACACCCCCGAGGTGGCCGAGGAGCTGCTCGCCGACGGGCGGGCCGACATGGTGTCCCTGGCCCGGCCCTTCCTCGCCGACCCGGACTTCGTCGCCAAGGCCCGGGAGGGCCGGTCCGACGCGATCAACACCTGCATCGGCTGCAACCAGGCCTGCCTCGACCACACCTTCAGCGGGAAGATCACGTCCTGCCTGGTCAATCCGCGGGCCTGCCACGAGACCGAGCTGGTGCTGGCCCCCACCCGGCTGCGCAAGCGGCTCGCGGTGGTCGGGGCCGGACCCGCCGGGCTCGCCTGTGCCGTCTCCGCCGCCGAACGCGGCCACGAGGTCACCCTGTTCGACGCCGCGGCCGAGATCGGCGGGCAGCTGAACATCGCCAAGCGGATCCCGGGCAAGGAGGAGTTCGACGAGACCCTGCGCTACTTCCGTACGCAGCTGGCACAGCACGGCGTGGAGGTGCGGCTGAACACCGCCGTCACGGCCGGGGACCTCGGCGCCTACGACGAGATCGTGGTCGCCACCGGCGTCACCCCGCGGACGCCGGAGATCGCGGGCATCGACCACCCGAGCGTGGTCAGCTACCTCGATGTGCTGCGGGACGGGGCGCCGGTCGGTGACCGGGTGGCCGTGATCGGGGCAGGCGGTATCGGCTTCGACGTCGCCGAGTTCCTGACCGACGCCGGCGACGCGGCGAGCCAGGACCCGGAGACCTACTTCCGGGCCTGGGGTGTGGACACGGCGTACGAGGAGCGCGGCGGGCTGCGGGCGCCCGAGCGCCCCAAGGCACCGCGCCAGGTGCATCTGCTCCAGCGCAAGACCTCCAAGGTCGGCGCCGGCCTCGGCAAGACCACCGGCTGGATCCACCGGACCGAGCTCCGGCACCGCGGGGTGACGATGGTCGCCGGGGCGACGTACGAGCGGATCGACGACGAGGGCCTGCACCTCACCGTCGACGGCACGGCCACCACGCTCCCCGTGGACACCGTCGTCCTGTGCACCGGGCAGGAGCCGCGCCGGGACCTGTACGAGGAGCTGCGGGCACAGGGGCGCGCCGTGCATCTGATCGGCGGTGCGGACGTCGCCGCGGAACTGGATGCCAAGCGGGCCATCGCCCAGGGCACGGAGCTGGCCGCGGCGCTGTGACCTGGCCGCCCTCCGGGGCGGCACGCTGCGGCCTTCCCGGGGCCGACCCGCCCTAGGATTCCCCCATGTCTCTCCCGCACGCGATCCTCACCGCCCTGCTCGAAAAGCCGTCGTCGGGGCTGGAGCTGACCCGGAGGTTCGACCGGTCGATCGGCTACTTCTGGTCGGCCACGCATCAGCAGATCTACCGCGAGCTGGGCAAGCTGGAGCTGGCCGGATACATCCGGGCGCTGCCCGCCGAGCAGCCGTCCCGCGGGCAGAAGAAGCAGTTCGCGGTGGAGCCCGCGGGACGCACCGAACTGACCCGGTGGGCCTGTGCCGAGCAGGAGTCCAAGCCCATCCGGGACGCGCTGCTGCTGCGGCTGCGGGCGTCGGCAGTGGTGGGGCGGGCCGGGCTCGACGAGGAGCTGCGACGGCATCTGGCGCTGCACCGGCGGCAGTTGGCGGAGTACCGGGAGATCGAGGACCGCGACTTCGGGGCCGCGACGGATCCCGAGGACCGGCTGCGGCGGCTGGTGCTGCGGGCCGGGATCGGCCTGGAGACGTTCTGGGTGGACTGGCTTGCGGAGGCGCTGGCGGAGGTGGTGGACATGGATGCCGCCGAGGCCCCGGAGGGCCGGCCGGGCGGGTGAGGCTCCGGGCGGGACCTCCGGGCCCGTGAGCCTCCGGGGCGTGGATGTGGGGCGGCCGGCCCCGGGGAAGTCCCGGGGCCGGCCGCCCTGTTGGTGTGCGCGGGGGGGCGTCAGCAGTGGTCGTAGAGGAGAGCGCGCACCAGGCGGCAGGTGGTGTCGGACGGGGTGTGGACCCCGATGTCGGCCGCGGTGCGGCGGATCGTGCGGTTGGGGGCCTGCTCGGGGCGGTAGACGCCGGTGTCGAGCAGGGCTATGGCCAGCCGCATGGCCTTCAGGCGGCGGTTGTGCGATTCGTACCGCTCGCGCGGCCATCCGGCGGGCAGCGGCTTCTTGGGCAGTGGGTGGGCCGGGAGAGGCTTCGTCATGAGTGTGGCAGCGGCCATCGGCGACCTCCTGGAGCGTGGATGAACCCTCACTGACTGGTTCACATTCTAGTGGCCCCCACTGACAAAAGCCCCTGGCCAGGCGGTATTTGAGGGGCGGAGGAAGGGGTCGAGAAGGCGGCGGAGAAGAGGGGCGAGAAGGGGGCGGAGG
>NZ_SDIG01000107.1:0-22195 GCF_004122755.1 Streptomyces sp. TM32 | reverse complement strand
GGTGGACGGGGTATCAACATATCTGGCGTTGACTTTTGGCACGCTGTTGAGTTCTCAAGGAACGGACGCTTCCTTTGTTCCTGTTTCACCAGGATCTCCGGGCGCTTCCCTTCGGTCTTGCGTTTCCGACTCTATCAGATCCTTGCGGGCCCGATTTTCGCCGGTGCGTTTCCGCCTTTCGGCTTCTTCGCGTTTCCGACTCTAGCAGATCCGGTTTCTTGTCGATTCCGGTCCGATTTCATCGGAGGCCGCCGTGGGGCAGTTATTCACTGCTGCCGTTCGGCGTGGTTACTACTTTAACGGCTTTCCCTGGTGACTCATAATCGAGTCGGCGGGGTCTGAATTTCGGCAACGCGAAAGAAGACCCGTCAGGGAATCGTGCGGAGTAGTTGGTTGCGCCGCCTGCGGTCCGCGCACAAAAGCGCTGCCCGTCTTCAGCGGCTCGGGCCACGTTAGGCGGTTGGCGATACAGAGTCAAGTTGCGGTGGGTGTGCGGCGTCGGGGGACGTGGCGGCGGTAGGGACTGACGGTGGGGTCGTCGGCGATCCAGTAGCGCCAGGGGTGGTCCGCTCCGTCTCCGCCGACGCCGGTGCGCGGGCCGTTGCGCACCAGTTCCGGGGCGGGCGGGCGGCCGTGCAGTACGGAGAGGGGGGCATCGCCGCCGGCGCACAGATCGGTGCCGTCGAGACTGCGGTCGATGTCCAGGGCGGTGGCCAGACGGGCGGGGCCCTTGGCGAGTTCCCTGACGCTGCGGGCCTTGGGGCGGCGGGCGGCGGCCAAATCCGTGCCCGTGAGGATCTCGCCGGCGCGCAGCAGGACACCGCTCGCCCGGCCCTCGGGGCAGCAGACGGCGTTGAGGCTGAACCACATGCCGTAGATGAAGTAGACGTATGCATGGCCGGGCGGGCCGAACATGGTGGCATTGCGCGCGGTGCGGCCGCGGTAGGCGTGGGAGCCGGGGTCGTTCTCGCCGTCGTAGGCCTCGACTTCTGTCAGCCGGAGTTCGATCGGGCCGTCGGGGGTCCGACGGAGGAGCGTGCGGCCCAGCAGATCGGGGGCCACCTCCACGACGGGGCGGGCGAAGAAGTCGCGGGTGAGCGGCGCTCGTTCCGGTACGTCGGTCATACGGACCGAGGGTAGTGGAGCCATTCGGGTAGGCGGCTGGCCATGGAGGCGCAGCTGTTGGGAAGGTGTGGGCCGTGGAACCGGGTCGCGTGGTTCCGCGTTCGTAGGAAGCGCGCCGGGAGCACGGCGCGCCACAGGAAACACAGGCGTTCCGCCTGGGGAGGACGAGCATGGGATTCAAGAAGCTGCTGGCGAGCCTGGGGGCCGGGGGCGCGTCGGTGGAGACGGTGCTCTTCGAGGAGAACGTGGTCCCGGGCGGGGTCGTGCAGGGCGAGGTGCGGATCCAGGGCGGGTCCGTGGCACAGCAGGTCGAGGGGTTGTCGGTCGGGCTGCAGGCGCGCGTCGAGGTCGAGAGCGGCGACGAGGAGTACAAGCGGAACATCGAGTTCACCAAGGTGCAGTTGGGCGGTGCGTTCGAGGTGCAGCCGGGCGCGGCGCACACCGTGCCGTTCGGGCTGGAGATTCCGTGGGAGACGCCGGTCACGACGTTCCTCGGGACGCATCTGCACGGGATGAGCGTCGGGGTGACGACGGAGCTGGCGATCGCCCGTGCCGTGGACTCCAGTGATCTCGACCCGGTGAACGTGCACCCGCTGCCGGCGCAGCAGGCGATCCTGGACGCGTTCGGCCGGCTCGGGTTCCGCTTCAAGGCCGCCGATCTGGAGCAGGGGCACATCCGGGGGACCCGGCAGCGGCTGCCCTTCTACCAGGAGATCGAGTTCCATGCACCGCAGCAGTACCGCGGCCTGAACCAGGTCGAGCTGTCGTTCGTGGCGGACGACCGGGAGATGGACGTCGTCCTGGAGATGGACAAGAAGCCGGGGCTGTTCACGGAGGGTTCGGACACCTACCGGTCGTTCACGGTGGGGCTGAACGACTTCGAGGGGACCGACTGGGCGGCATATCTCAACCAGTGGCTGGCGGAGGTCGGCGGTAAGCGGAACTGGCTCTAACCTGGCCGGACAGGTGTCAGCAAGCGATCAGGAGGTGTTGAGGTGTCCGAGCTGAAGCGGCGGCCGCTCCCGCACGATTTCCATCCGCCGGTGCCGTCGTTCACGGTGCGGAGCGAAGAGGTGGAGCCGGGCGGGACGCTGCGCGCGGAGCAGGTCTTCGCCGAGGGGAACCGCTCGCCGCAGCTGCGGTGGGAGGGTGCCCCCGCGGGGACGAAGAGCTACGCCGTCACCTGCTACGACCCGGACGCGCCGACGGGCAGTGGCTTTTGGCACTGGACGCTGTTCGACATCCCGGCGTCGGTGACGGAGCTGCCGGCCGGTGCCGGGTCCGGGGAGATGAAGGGGCTGCCCGAGGGCGCCGTTCATGTCCGTAACGACTACGGCACGCGGGACTTCGGGGGCGCGGCGCCGCCGCCCGGGGACGGTCCGCACCGCTATGTGTTCACGGTGTACGCCGTGGACCAGGCGAAGCTCGGTCCGGACGCGGATGCCTCGCCGGCCGTGGTCGGCTTCAACCTGCGGTTCCATGCGATCGGGCGGGCCCAGCTGATCGCGGAGTACGAGGTGCCCGCGGCGGGCTGAGCCCCGTAATTCCGTTGCGCCCCGGCGCTTCCCGCACGCACAGTGGTGTCCGTGCCGCCGCCCCTCACCGGGGTGTCGGACAGTCGGTACCGCAGTGGCGGGGGCGGCGGGGCGCTGGTGTGTCGTCCGCTTCTCCCATGCCTTAAGGGCATGGGGCCCCCAAGCCCGCGTTCGTGCCGGGTGTCCTCGCCGGCTGCCGTTCGCTCCGGGTCTCGTGTGTTCACGGGGGTGGGACCCGGAGCGCACTCTTTCCGCGGTGTACGGGCTTGCCGCGGCACCTCCTTTTCATCTTCCGATCCTCCTCCATTTCCCTTGTGGCATGCGGAAATTGCGTTGTTCGGGGAATACCTGCCGCTGCACAGTGGAGCAACTTCGCCACGGGGGCGGAGCGGGTCCGGGAGGTGGACGGGATGCGCGAGACGCTGGTGCTGAATGCGAGCTTCGAGCCGCTGTCGACGGTGACGCTGCGGCGTGCGGTGGTGCTGGTCATGCAGGACAAGGCCGTCGTCGAGCACGCGCACCCGGGGCTGCGCATCCGTGCCGCTTCGATGGATGTCCCGGTGCCTCAGGTGATCAGGCTCAGCAGATACGTACGGGTGCCGTTCCGAAGACGGGCGCCGTGGTCGCGTCGGGGTGTGCTGGTCCGTGACCAGCACCGCTGTGCGTACTGCGGGCGCCGGGCGACGACGGTGGACCACGTCGTGCCGCGCTCGCACGGCGGGGGCGACACCTGGCTGAATACCGTCGCCTCGTGTGCGGAGGACAATCACCGCAAGGCGGACCGTACGCCCGAGCAGGCGGGGATGCAGCTGCTGCGGCGGCCGTTCGAGCCGACGCCGGCGGACGCACTGCTGTCGACGCTGGGGGTGTCGGTGCGGGACGGGCTGCCGGAGTGGCTGCCGGTGCCCGCGTAGCCCGCGGCCGGCTGGTCCGCCCCGTACCGGCCCGTCGTCCAACTCGCCTTATTTCAGGAGGAGTTGGACGATGGCCAGCAGGCCGACGAGGACGATGACGGCGCGCAGGGCGGTGGGCGGCAGGCGGCGGCCCACCGTGGCGCCGACCTGGCCGCCGAGGGTGGAACCGACCGCGATCAGGGCGACGGCGGTCCAGTCGAAGTGGGCGACGAAGAGGAAGAAGACCGCCGCGACGCCGTTGACGATCGCGGCGAGGACGTTCTTGAGGGCGTTGATGCGCTGCAGGTCCTCGCTGAGCAGCAGACCCAGCAGGGAGAGGTAGAGCACGCCCTGGGCGGCGCCGAAGTAGCCACCGTAGGCGCTGGCGAGCAGCAGCCCCAGCAGCAGGGCCCAGCCGCCGTCGCGGTCCGCGGTGGTGCCGTTGCGCGCGCGGCGGGCACGGAGTGCGGTGGCGAGCTTGGGCTGGGCGATCACGAGGACCAGCGCGAGGCCGATCAGCGCGGGGACGATCGTGTCGAAGGCCTTCGAGGGCAGGGCGAGCAGCAGGATCGCGCCGCCCAGGCCGCCGGTCAGGGCGGTGAGGCCGAAGCGCAGCACGCGGCGGCGCTGGCCGACGAGTTCCCGGCGGTAGCCGAAGGCGCCGCTCAGCGAGCCGGGCACCAGGCCGAGGGTGTTGGAGACATTGGCCGTGACCGGAGGCAGACCGAAGGCGAGCAGCACCGGGAAGGTGATGAGGGTGCCCGATCCGACGATGGTGTTGATCGTGCCGGCGCCGAGCCCCGCGGCGAAGACGGCGACGGCTTCCCAGATGGTCACGCGGAGTCCCCCCGTTGCATGAGCGGTGTGGTGTCCGGCCGATCATGCACCAGGGGGCGCGGGGTCAGTCGATCGGGGGCGTCTCGCGAGGGGGCGTGCTGGGCTTGGGGATGGAGCCGCCGCCGGTCGGCGGGGTGAAGTTGCCGATGGCGCCGCCGAGGCCCTTGAGGGCGTCGCCGATTTCGCTCGGCACGATCCAGAGCTTGTTGGCATCGCCCTCGGCGATCTTCGGGAGCATCTGGAGATACTGGTAGGAGAGCAGCTTCTGGTCCGGGTCCCCCGCGTGGATCGACTCGAAGACCACCCGGATCGCCTGGGCCTCGCCCTCGGCACGCAGGGCCGCGGCCTTGGCCTCACCCTCGGCGCGCAGGATCGAGGACTGCTTCTCACCTTCGGCGGTGAGGATCTGGGACTGCCGGACACCTTCGGCCTGGAGGATGGCGGCGCGCTTGTCGCGGTCGGCGCGCATCTGCTTCTCCATCGAGTCCTGGATGGAGGTCGGCGGCTCGATGGCCTTCAGCTCGACGCGATTGACGCGGATGCCCCACTTGCCGGTGGCCTCGTCGAGGACGCCGCGCAGCGCCGCGTTGATCTCCTCACGGGAGGTCAGGGTCCGCTCCAGGTCCATACCGCCGATGATGTTCCGCAGGGTGGTGACGGTGAGCTGCTCGATCGCCTGGATGTAGCTGGCGACCTCGTACGTCGCGGCGCGGGCGTCGGTGACCTGGTAGTAGATCACCGTGTCGATGTTGACGACGAGGTTGTCCTGAGTGATCACCGGCTGCGGCGGGAACGGCACGACCTGCTCGCGGAGGTCGATGCGGTTGCGGATGGAGTCGATGAACGGGACGACGATGTTCAGGCCGGCGTTGAGCGTACGGGTGTAGCGCCCGAAGCGCTCCACGATGGCGGCGCTGGCCTGTGGGATGACCTGGATCGTTTTGATGAGTGCGATGAACACGAGCACCACCAGGATGATCAGGACGATGATGATCGGTTCCACAGCGGCTCCCGTGCCCTTCGTTGCTGGTCCGTGCCGGTCGGCGACCGGCTTGCCGTTGATCAGTCTTTCAGAGACGTGGCTCGTCGCGCAGCGTGTTCGGGTCAGATGACGACGGCGGTGGCGCCTTCGATCTCGACGACGTCGACCTGCTGGCCGGGCTCGTAGACCTGGCCGGCGTCGAGAGCGCGGGCGGACCAGACCTCGCCGGCGAGCTTGATGCGGCCGCCGACGCCGCCGTCGACGCGCTCCAGGACCGTGGCGCTCTTGCCCTTGAGCGCGTCGATTCCGGAGGCGAGTTGGGGGCTCTGGCTGCGATGGCGATTGGCGAGGGGGCGGACGACGGCGATCAGCGCGACCGACACCGCCACGAACACCAGGACTTGCAGAACGGTGCCGCCACCGAGTCCTGCGGTGACGGCACCGGCGACGGCACCGACCGCGAACATCCCGAATTCGGGCATCGCGGTCACGACGAGAGGAATACCCAGTCCTACGGCGGCGATCAGCCACCACACCCATGGATCCACGGCTTCATGGTAGATCCGTACGGCTGCGCGGGACAGGGGACGATCGGTCAGCGCCAGGGGTCACGCGCCGCGATGGCGCACCGGACGACGTTTGGGGGCTGCTCCTTGAGGGGCGGCGGGCGGGCGCTCAGGTCAGGGGCAGACCCTGCGCGGTCCAGCGGTCGTTGCCGTTGCGCTCGACGATCAGCGGGAGGCCGAAGCAGTGGGAGAGGTTGCTGGAGGTCAGTTCGAGCTCCAGGGGGCCGGCGGCCAGCACCTTGCCCTGACGGATCATCAGGACGTGCGTGAAGCCCGGGGCGATCTCCTCGACGTGGTGGGTGACCATGATCATCGAGGGGGCGTACGGGTCGCGGGCGAGGCGGCCCAGGCGGCGCACCAGGTCCTCGCGGCCGCCCAGGTCGAGGCCGGCGGCCGGCTCGTCCAGCAGCAGCAGCTCGGGGTCGGTCATCATCGCCCGGGCGATCAGGGTGCGCTTGCGCTCGCCCTCGGAGAGGGTGCCGAACTTCCGGTCGAGGTAGGCGGTCATGCCGAGACGGTCGAGGAAGGCGCGGGCGCGCTGCTCGTCGATCTCGTCGTAGTTCTCCTGCCAGTGCGCGGTCATGCCGTACGCGGCGGTGAGCACGGTCTGCAGGACGGTCTGGCTGCGCGGCAGCTTGTCGGCGAGCGCGATGCCGGCGACGCCGATGCGGGGGCGCAGATCGAAGACGTCGACCTTGCCGAGCTGCTCGCCGAGGATCGACGCGCTGCCGGTGCTCGGGAAGAGGTAGCTGGAGGCGAGATTCAGCAAGGTGGTCTTGCCGGCACCGTTGGGGCCGAGGATCACCCAGCGCTCCCCCTCCTTCACCGACCAGGAGACCTGGTCCACCAGAGCCCGTCCTTCGCGGACCACGGATACGTCCACCAGCTCCAGCACATCGCTCATGAGCGCGATCTCTCCCATTGCTTCTCGGTCGTCGTGTGCACCGGTAGGCGCAGCCCCCCTGCAAACCTACGCCACTCGTTGTCGGAGCTGTTCCCTAGGCTGGGGGGCATGCTCGATGAACCTCGTTCAGGACGGCTGGCGGCATGGGGAAATGCCCTTTTGGCCGGACTTGTCTCACCTGATGACGCCGCGGACCGTATCGCGGACGACGATGTGGTGCACCGCGTGGAGGGCCTGCCCGGGGAGGAGCAGCCGGTCGGGCTGACCCTCGCGCTCGGGCGGCTGCGGGCGCTGGGGGCGGTCGGCCTGCGGGTGGCGCTGCCGGTGCCCGGCCATCCGCTGGGCCTGTGCGGGCCGCCGGAATTCAACGCACGGGCGCTGGAGGCCGAGGAGGCGGTGCTCGCCTCGGGTGCGGGGCTCGGACTGATCCCGGAGACGTACGAGGCCGGCCCGGAGGGCGGTGCCGGGCCCGATGTACATGTGGAGGTGGTCTGGCGCTGCCTTCCGGTACGCGAGGCGCCGCCGGCCGATGTGCCGTCGCTGGGTGAGGCGGAGCGGGAGCTGGCGGAGGCGCTGCGGGAGGCCACCGAGCTGCTGTCGACACTGGATGTGGCCGGGGCCGGTCCGGTGGCGCAGGCGGCGCTGGCGGCGTACCGGGCGCGGGCGGAGGCCGGCCGGCAGGTGCTGGCTCCCGGGTACCCGCCGCGTGCGGTGCGGGTGCTGGAGCTGGCGCAGCGCGTCGGCGCGCTGATCGACATCGCGCAGCAGGCCGGCGGGGAACACGGTGGCGCGGTGAGCTCGTCGGAGATCGCGGCCCGCGCCGAGGCGCTGCGGCCGGTGGAGCGGACGGCCCGGCGGGCGCAGGTGGCGGCGTACAACTCCGCGGTGGAGGAACGGGAGCGGCACCGGGGATGAACGGGACGGGCCCCGCCGGACCATTGTGTGGTCCGGCGGGGCCCTTGCCGACCGGGGCCGAACGCCTCTGGGCAGGCGAAGCCGTTCGGCCCGGGTCGGACAACCTCAGTTGTTGGCGGCGACGTTGCCGACGGCGGGGTTGAGCACACCGACGACGTTGACCGTGTTGCCGGTGGCGTTCACCGGGACGTGCACGGGGACCTGGGCGAGGTTGCCCGAACCGATGCCGGGGGACTGCGTCGCCGCACCGGCGGCCTCGCTCGCGGCGAAGGCGGAACCGGCGGCCGCACCGAGGGCGAGTCCGGTGGTGGCGAGGACGAGGGCGGCCTTTTTGGCGGTGTTCATGGGGCGTGTTCCTCACGTGGTGGCACAGTGCCGGAATGACAGTGTCTGAGGGAGGGGACCGGCCGCGCGTCCATGGGCGGACGGGGCCGGTCCGGCGTGACCCGCGCGGACCATGGCGTCGGGCGGGTCAGGCGGATGCTGCGAGGCCTGCGCTCAGTGGTTGAGGCAGGGGTCGCCGAAGGTGGGGTTGAACGCACCGATGGCGGTGACGGTGAGACCGCAGGCGTTCACGGGAACGTGCACCGGAGCCTGGACGGAGTTGCCGGAGACGATGCCCGGGGAGCGCTCCGCACCGCCGACGGTCTGCGACTGCGCCGAAGCGACACCGGCGCCCGCGAGGGCGAGACCGCTCGCCGCCATGGTGATGGCCGCTGCCCGCTTGATGTTCTTCACTTCTGTCTCCTCCTTGCCGTTGCCGTGGCCAGCCGCCACGACTGCACTGGACAACGGCCGGGCCCGGGAAGGGATGCGCCGAACGGGCCACCGCTACACGACAGTATGAATCTCGGATCTGAAGACGACATTCCGCTTGTCGTCGCGGTACGGGAGCACCGGGTACGGCGGTGCTCCCGTACGGAGTTCGGGCGTCCGGAGTTCAGGCGCCGATGCCGTGCCGTACGGCCCACAGGGCGGCCTGGGTGCGGTCGGCGAGGTCGAGCTTCATGAGGATGTTGGAGACATGGGTCTTGACGGTCTTCTCCGACAACACCAGGGCGCGGGCGATCTCGCGGTTGGAGCGTCCGTCGGCGATCAGGCCGAGCACCTCGCGTTCCCGGTCGGTCAGTGATGTCCCGCGTCCCTGGCCGCCGTTGCCCTCCTCCTGGGCGAGCAGCGCGCCGGCGACCTCGGGCTGCAGCAGGACATGGCCCGCGTGGACGGAGCGGATGGCGCCGGCCAGCGCGTCCGGGTCGATGTCCTTGTAGACGTAGCCGGCCGCGCCCGCGCGCAGCGCCGGGACGACGGTGCGCTGTTCGGTGAAGCTGGTCACCACCAGGACCCGGGCGGGGTTGGCCAGTTCGCGGAGCCGGCGGAGTGCCTCGATGCCGTCCATGCCGGGCATCTTGACGTCCATCAGGACGACGTCCGGCTGTAGTTCCTCGGCGGCGGCGATGCCCTCGGCCCCGTCGGAGGCCTCCCCCACGACCTCGATGTCGTCCTGGACCTCCAGGAAGGTCCGCAGCCCGCGGCGCACGACCTGGTGATCGTCCACGAGCAGTACCCGGATCGCCGGGCCGGCGGGCCGTGCCCGGCCGGTCCCGCCGCGGTCGTCCGGGGCGAGCGGCACCGCGCCGTCCGTGTCCCTGTCAGCCACCGGGCACCTCCATCTCGACAGCGGTGCCCGTGCCGGGCTCCGACTCCACGGTGAGCTTGCCGCCGACGCCGCCGGCGCGGTCGTGCATCGAGACCAGGCCGAGGTGGCGGCCGGCCCGACGGACGATGGCCGGGTCGAAGCCGCAGCCGTCATCGGCGACCCGCAGCAGCGCGCCCTGGCCGCTCCGGCCGAGGGCCACCTCGACGTGCTCGGCTCCGGAGTGCCGCAGGGCGTTGTGCAGCGCCTCCTGGGCGACGCGGAGCACGGCCTCCTCCTGGGCGGCGGGCAGCGCCCGGACGCCGTGGGCCGTGAAGGTCACGTGTGCGGAGTGGGCGCGGTCGAGTACCTGGACCTGGGAGCGCAGGGTGGCGACCAGACCGTCCTCGTCCAGGGCCGCGGGCCGCAGCTCGATGACGGCGGCCCGCAGTTCGTCGGCGGCCTCCGCGGCCAGCGCGGCGACCTGGTGCAGCTCGTCCTTGGCGCGGCCGGGGTCGCGGTCGACCAGGGCGGTGACCGCCTGGGCGGTGAGGCGGAGCGAGAAGAGCTTCTGGGCGACCGCGTCGTGCAGTTCGTGGGCGAGCCGGGCGCGCTCCCCGGCGATGGTCAGCTCGCGGCTGCGCTCGTAGAGACGGGCGTTGGTCAGCGCGATGGCGGCGTGCTGGGCGAGTATGCCGAGCAGTCGCTCGTCGTCCTCGGTGAAGCCGCAGCGGCCGTCCTTCTTGGGGCAGCGTTTGTTGGCCAGGAAGAGGGCGCCGAGGATCTCGTCGCCGTCGGCGACCGGCAGGCCGAGGAAGTCGGACATATCCGGGTGGGCCGCCGGCCAGCCGCCGAAGCGGGGGTCCTCGCGGACGTCGGCGAGGCGCTCGGGGGTGGCGTTGTGCAGCATCGCGGCGAGGATGCCGTGCTGGCGGGGCAGCGGGCCGATGGCCTTCCACTGCTCGGCGCTCACGCCGTCCACCACGAACTGGGCGAAGCCGCCGTGATCGTCGGGCACTCCCAGGGCGGCGTACTCGGCGTCCAGCAGCTCGCGGGCCGAGGCCACGATCGTCTTGAGGACGTCGCGCACCTCCAGATGCCTGCTCATCGCCAGGATCGCGGTGCTCACCGCGGGGATCCCCGCGCCCGGTCCGTTGGTCATGGGATCACCGTACCGGCGGGGCGACCAGCCCGTATCGGTCCGATGGCGGCCGCCGCCTACGCCCCCGGGCCTAGGGCGAATGCCCTGGCCACGGCCGGTCCGGCGGCCGACGTCCCGGGGGCGGCGGCGTTCCTACCGTGAGGGCGAGGGCCGGGTGCGGACCCGGCGGGAAGGGGACGTGATCATGCCGGTGGCGATCATCACGGGGGCATCGAAGGGGCTGGGCCGGGCACTCGCCGGGGCGCTGGCCCGGCGCGGGTGGGACGTGGTGGTGGACGCCAGGTCGGCCGGGCCGCTGGAGGAGGCGGCGCGGGAGCTGCGCGGGGCGGGGTCACGGGTGGTGGCGCTGCCCGGAGACGTGACGGACGGCGGGCACCGGGCGGCGCTGGTGGCCGCGGCCCGGGAGCTGGGCGGGCTCGATCTGCTGGTGAACAACGCCGGCGCGCTGGGGGCCGAGCCGCTGGTGTCGCTGGCAGACCAGCCGCTGGAGGGGCTGCGGACGGCGCTGGAGGTGAATGTGGTGGCACCGCTGGGGCTTACCCAGGAGGCATTGTCCCTCTTGCGCGCTTCCTCCTATCTGCCCTCGTATGAAGAAGTCACCCCTTATACAGAGAAGGCTCCTTATAAGGGAGATAGAGACGCGAGCGCGACATACGATCCGTACCCTTATTCCGAGAATTACCAAAATAGCAACTTGTCCGATTCGCCCGCTTATGTAGGGGCGGGTGGGGCGGTCCTCAACATCAGCTCGGACGCCGCCGTCGAGGCGTATGCGACCTGGGGCGGTTACGGAGCGGCTAAGGCAGCACTGGACCAGCAGTCGGCGGTGCTCGCGGTCGAGGAGCCGGGGCTGCGGGTGTGGTGGGTGGACCCGGGCGACATGCGGACCGACCTCTACGCGGCCGCCGTCCCGGACGACGACGATTCCGGGCGGCCGCTGCCGGAGACGGTGGTCCCGGCGCTGCTGTGGCTGCTGGACAGCGCTGCCCACAGCGGGCGGTACACAGCGGCCGCGGGGCGGGCCGTGCCCGCGGGGAGGAGCCCCCGGTGACCGCGGCGCTGCGGGTCCCGCAGGAGCTGTCGGCCACCGTTCCGGCCGAGCAGCGGGGACCCGGCCTGGACCGGGACGCCGTACGGCTGCTGGTGAGCCGGGGGACGGCCGAGCCCGGCCACCACGACTTCGGCGCGCTGCCCGACCTGCTGGCGGCGGGCGACGTACTGGTGGTGAACACCTCGCGGACGCTGCCGGCGGCGGTGGACGGCCGGGTCGGGGACGGCCGGGGGCGCGGCGAGCCGGTGGTGGTGCACTTCTCGACCCGCGCGGACCGGTGGCATCCGGCGGGCCGCGCACTGGCCGGGCACTGGGCGGTGGAGCTGCGCAGCCCGGACGGGCGGGGCAGCACCCGGCCACGGGCGGGCGGGCCGGCCGGCACGGTGGTGCGGCTGCCCGGCGGGGCGCGGCTCGTGCTGGAGGCCCCGCTGGACCCCGGGAGCGCACGGCTGTGGTGGGCGCGGGTGACGCGCGGGGGCGTGCCGGAGCTGATGCGGCGCCACGGGCGGCCGATCCGCTACGGCTACACCCGGCAGGACCAGCCGCTGGCCGCGTACCAGACGGTGTTCGCGCTGGACGGGCCCGGCGGCAGCGCGGAGATGCCGAGCGCCGCCCGCCCCTTCACCGGAGAGCTGGTGGCGCGGCTGGTCAGCAAGGGGGTGCAGTGCGCGCCGGTCTCGCTGCACACGGGGGTCGCGTCGGCGGAGGCGTTCGAGCCCCCGTACCCGGAGCGGTTCGTGGTGCCGCCGGCCACCGCATGGCTGGTGAACGCCGTACGGGCGCGGCGGCGGGCCGCCGCACGGGGCAGGGCGGGCGGCCGGATCGTGGCGGTGGGGACCACTGCCGTACGGGCCCTGGAGTCGGCGGCCGGCGCGGACGGGAAGGTGCGGGCCGCGGCCGGCTGGACGGACCTGGTGGTGACGCCGCAGCGCGGGGTCCGGGCGGTGGACGGCCTGCTCACCGGGCTGCACGAGCCCACCGCCTCGCATCTGCTGATGCTGGAGGCGGTGGCGGACGCGGAGGTGCTGCGGCGCGCCTATGCGGCGGCGGTGGAGCGGCGTTATCTGTGGCACGAATTCGGCGATCTGCACCTCGTGCTGCCGGACTGAGTGCCGGGCCCGTCGGATGCGGGCCGGGTGAGGGGCCGGGCGGCTGCCCCGGAGCACACCGCAGCCCGTGATACCGGCCCGGGTGGCGGCCGACGTACCCCGCCATTCCGGCCCGGGTGAGCGGCCGCCGCACCCCGCATTTCCAGCCCCGAGCCGCCTCCATGAAATGCGAAGTGCCCGATTTGCACCGAACGCCCCTCAACCGGCCCAAGGTTGAGGATTCCCGCATACCGACTGTGCGTTTGCAATTACTTCTGGCGAGATAAACCCTTCCGCATTGTGACGCCGGACATAGGACGCAGGTCACTTACGAGCCGGGTTAGTGGACCCAGGAATACATCGTGAGCTGGGAAGCTCTTATCCGGGACGCAATAGCTTCGCCCTGGGTTCCACTAACTTCGATCGTATTTGGCACCTTTGCCGTGGGAATTTCCGGCCGCTAAGAATGACTCTCGTCGCTCGGCGCCGTGACCTGAACTCGGCGTTTGCCGCCGCTCACTGGCCCGTGCGATGTCCCCCATCGGAAGGTCGCCCTGCCATGCCCAAGCACGCCCATTCTGGTCTTTCCCGCCTGACGCGGACCCACAAGCTCTCGGTAGCCGGTGTGGCTGCCGCCGGTGCTGCCGCTCTGGCCCTCTCCGTCGTGCCGGGCAACGCCGCCGACCAGGGCAAGACCCAGGCCACCGCGGTCGAGAACGCGCAGCCGACCGCATTCAGCGCCGTCAGCACCGCCGGCCGGGCCCAGCAGACCACGATCACCAAGCAGGCCGACAGCTCCGCGGCCAAGGGCAAGGCCGAGGCCGCCGCCAAGCAGGCCGCCGCCAAGCAGGCCGCCGCCAAGCAGGCCGCCGCCAAGAAGGCTGCCGCTGCGAAGGCCGCCAAGGCGAAGGCCGCCGCCGCTGCGAAGGCCAAGGCCGCGAAGGCGCGCGCCGAGAAGGCCGCCGCGAGCCGGTCCGCCGTGCGCACCGCGATCCCCGCCGCCGCCCCGAAGCCGGCAGCCAAGCCCGTCGTGAAGCGCGTCGTGAAGACGTACCCGAACAACCTGGACGGCTGGATCCGCGAGTCGCTGGACGTGATGGCCAAGAAGGGCATCCCCGGCTCGTACAACGGCATCTACCGCAACATCATCCGGGAGTCCTCCGGCAACCCGATGGCGATCAACCTCTGGGACATCAACGCCCAGAACGGCATCCCGTCCAAGGGTCTGCTCCAGGTCATCGACCCGACCTTCCGGTCGTACCACGTCAGCGGTACCTCCTGGAACATCTACGACCCGGTCGCCAACATCACCGCCGCCTGCAACTACGCGGCCGCCAAGTACGGCTCGATGGACAACGTCAACTCGGCCTACTGAGCCGCAGTTCACGCTCCGCGCGCCGCGCACACACCGCCGAGGGGCGGCACCCGACATCGGGTGCCGCCCCTCGGGCGTGGCGGTGCGGTCCGTGGCGCTTACTTGCGCATGACCTCCGGCTCGTGACGGCGCAGCAGCCGCGCGACGACGAAGGCGAGCGCGACGCCCAGGGTGATCAGGATGATCATGTCCATCACATAGACACCGGTCTGGTGCTTCCACAGCGGGTCCGGGTTGCCCGGCTCCCACGGCAGCAGGGTGTTCATGTCGGCGGTCGCGCCCATCGCGGCGACGGCCCAGCGCGACGGCATCAGCCAGGCGAATTGGGCGACGCCCACGGTGTCGAAGAGCTGGAAGAGCACGCCGGTGAAGACGACCTGCACGATGGCGAACATGACCAGCAGCGGCATGGTCTTCTCGGCCGTCTTGACCAGCGCGGAGATGATCAGGCCGAACATCATCGAGGTGAAGCCGAGCGCGATGATCGCCAGCGCCATCTCGATCGCCGGGGCGTCCGCCACCACAAGGCCCTCGGTGGGCATGTTGCGGGTGGAGAAGCCTATCGCCGCGATGATCACGCCCTGGAAGGCCGTGACCACGCCGAGCACGATCACCTTGGACATCAGATACGCCGACCGCGACAGGCCGGTGGCCCGTTCACGCTCGTAGATGACCCGCTCCTTGATCAGCTCACGGACCGAGTTGGCGGCGCCCGAGAAGCACATGCCGACCGCGAGGATCAGCATGATCGTGCTCGCGTCCCGGTTGGTGCGGTGCTTCTCCAGCGGGCCGTATCCGAGGCCGAAGTCGCTGGGGATCAACATCGAGACCACACCGAGCACCGCGGGCAGGATCAGCATCAGTCCCAGGAAGCCGCGGTCGGAGGCGAGCACCGAGACGTAGCGGCGCATCAGCGTCCACAACTGCGAGCCCCAGCTCTGGGACTTCTGTATCCGGGCCGGCGGCGCCTGGACGTTGACCGACTGCGGGGCGACGGCGTCGATGTCCGCCGCGTACAGCTGGAAGTGCGGGGAGCCGCGCCAGCGCCCCATCCAGTCGTAGTCGCGGTAGTTCTCGAACGCGGAGAAGACGTCCGCCCAGGTGTCGTACTGGAAGAAGTTGAGCGCTTCCTCGGGCGGGCCGAAGTAGGCCACGCCGCCGCCCGGGGCCATCACCAGCAGCTTGTCGCACAGCGCGAGTTCGGCCACCGAGTGCGTGACGACCAGGACCGTACGGCCGTCGTCGGCCAGGCCGCGCAGCAGCTGCATGACATCGCGGTCCATGCCCGGGTCGAGACCCGAGGTCGGCTCGTCCAGGAAGATCAGTGACGGCTTGGTCAGCAGCTCCAGGGCGACCGACACGCGCTTGCGCTGGCCGCCGGAGAGCGAGGTGACCTTCTTGTCCTTGTGGACGTCGAGCTTGAGCTCGTGCAGCACCTCGTCGATCCGGGCCTCGCGCTCGGCCTCCGCGGTGTCGCCGGGGAAGCGGAGCTTGGCCGCGTACTTGAGCGCCTTCTGGACCGTCAGCTCCTTGTGCAGGATGTCGTCCTGCGGGACCAGACCGATGCGCTGGCGCAGTTCGGCGAACTGCTTGTAGAGGTTCCGGTTGTCGTAGAGGACATCGCCCTGGTTGGCGGGACGGTAGCCGGTCAGCGCCTTGAGCAGCGTCGACTTGCCGGAGCCGGAGGGGCCGATGACCGCGATCAGCGACTTCTCCGGGACGCCGAAGGAGACGTCCTTGAGGATCTGCTTTCCGCCGTCGACGGTGACCGTGAGGTGGCGGGCCGAGAAGGAGACCTCGCCGGTGTCGACGAACTCCTCCAGGCGGTCGCCGACCAGCCGGAAGGTGGAGTGGCCGACGCCGATGATGTCGTTCTGGCCGATGACCTTCGTGCCGGACTTGGTGACCGGCTGGCCGTTGACATAGGTGCCGTTGTGGCTGCCCAGGTCGCGGATCTCGAAGCGGCCGTCGGGGGTGGCGCGGAACTCGGCGTGGTGGCGGGAGACCTGGAGGTCGGAGACGACCAGCTCGTTCTCCAGCGCACGGCCGATGCGCATCACCCGGCCGGTGTCGAGGCGGTGGAACGTGGTCGGGCTGCGGTCGGCCGCGGCCGGGGCGCCGCCCGCCTGCTGCGCGGGGCGCTCCTGCGGCCGGCCGGCCTGCTGCGGGGGCACCGCCTGGGCTTGCTGCGGCTGCTGGGCCTGCTGCGGCGGGACGTACGGCGGCGGCGCCTGCCAGCCCTGCTGCGCGGGCGGCTGCTGCTGCGCGGGCGGCTGCTGGGCGGGCGGCGCCTGCCAGCCCTGCGCGGCCGGCTGCTGCACGGCCCCCGCCGGCTGCGCGCCGAAGGCGTCGGCGGCTGCCGGGGCGGACAGCGAGACCCGGGGGCCGTCGGTGGCGTTGCCCAGATGCACGGTCGAGCCGGGGCCGATCTCCATCTGGTGGATCCGCCGGCCCTGGATGTAGGTGCCGTTGGTGCTGCCCTGGTCTTCGATGATCCAGCTGCGGCCGGCCCATCGGACGGTGGCGTGCCGCCAGGAGACCCTGGCGTCGTCCAGCACCATGTCGCCCTGCGGATCACGCCCCACGTTGTAGGACCGGGACGGATCGAGCGTCCAGGTCCTTCCGTTCAATTCGAGTACGAGTTCAGGCACTCCACGCCCCATTACATAGTCCCCCGAGTGACGCCCTGTATGGGAAGTCCAGGGATGGCGAACATCGTAGGAACTATTTCAGGCTCGGAGCGCCTACCGGAAACCGGGACGCGACTGGGCTGCACGGGCCTCGCCGGGGCGCCCGCCAAAGGCTCCCGGAGCACGGGAAGCACCCATGAAAGGGTAGAGATCACTGCATTCCGGACGTTCCGGATGGGGCGGAGCCATTCGGGCGCAGTCCGTCCCCGCCGGGGATGCCGTGCGGGTCCGCCGCGCAGGCCGCATGATGGAGGAGACGGACACCTTCCGGCCAGGCGATTCGTCGTGGCCGGATGCCGGCGGTGCGTCGAACGCGTCGGCCCGGCACGGACGTTGGGCTGCCGGCGCGGGCCTCCGGCCGGCGGGCCGGACACGACTCCATAACGATCAACGGGCAACCCGGAGCCGGGGGCGACGGGGCGCGGGTGCGGCCGGCTCGGGGCCGCACCGGTCCGAACCCCGGACGCGCGTACGGATGTGGCCGTCCGGCGGTTACCGTAAGGGCACCATGAGCGCATCGCAGATCCCGCCTGCCACCGCCGTACCGGGCGATGACGTACCGACCCTGCTCGTAAAGATCTTCGGGAAGGACCGGCCCGGCATCACCGCTGGTCTCTTCGAGACCCTCGCCGCCTACTCCGTCGATGTCGTGGACATCGAACAGGTCGTGACCCGGGGCCGCATCACGCTGTGCGCGCTGGTCACCGCCCCCTCCCCCGGCCAGGGCTCCACCGGCTCCGCCGAGGGGGACCTGCGGGCCACCGTGCACAACTGGGCCGAGTCGATGAACCTCCAGGCGGAGATCATCTCCGGCCGGGGCGACAACCGCCCGCGCGGCACCGGACGTTCGCACGTCACCGTGCTGGGGCATCCGCTCACCGCGGAGACGACCGCCGCGATCGCCGCCGCCATAACCGCCACCGGCGGCAACATCGACCGCATTTTCCGGCTGGCCAAGTATCCGGTGACCGCCGTCGAGTTCGCCGTCTCCGGTGCGGAGACCGCAACCCTGCGCAGCGTGCTGGCCCCCGAGGCCGCGCAGCTCGGGGTGGATGTCGCGGTGGTCGCGGCCGGGCTGCAGCGCCGGGCCCAGCGGCTGGTCGTGATGGATGTCGACTCGACGCTGATCCAGGACGAGGTCATCGAGCTGTTCGCGGCGCACGCCGGCTGTGAGGCCGAGGTCGCCGAGGTCACCGCCGCCGCGATGCGCGGTGAGCTGGACTTCGAGCAGTCCCTGCACGCCCGGGTCGAGCTGCTCGGCGGGCTGGACGCGTCGGTGGTCGAGGCGGTGCGCAAGGAGGTGCGGCTCACCCCCGGGGCCCGCACCCTGGTCCGGACCCTCAAGCGGCTGGGCTACCAAGTCGGCGTCGTCTCGGGCGGTTTCACGCAGGTCACCGATGCGCTCCAGGAGGAGCTGGGGCTGGACTTCGCCTCCGCCAACACCCTGGAGATCGTCGACGGCAAGCTCACCGGCCGGGTCACCGGCGACATCGTGGACCGGGCCGGCAAGGCCCGGCTGCTGCGCAGCTTCGCCCAGCAGGCCGGGGTGCCGCTGGCGCAGACCGTGGCGATCGGTGACGGCGCCAATGACCTCGACATGCTCAACACCGCCGGGCTCGGCGTCGCCTTCAACGCCAAGCCGGTGGTGCGGGAGGCGGCGCACACCGCCGTGAACGTGCCGTTCCTGGACACCGTGCTGTATCTGCTGGGCATCACCCGCGAAGAGGTCGAGGCGGCGGAGACGCACGTCGGCTGAGCGGGGCCGGTGGGGCTGGCCGGGCCGTATGAGCTGGGCGGGCCCGTGTCGTACGCCGGCCCGGCCACCGCGTGGCTGCCCGGACCAGCGGTATGGCCGGCCCGATCACCGGTACGGGAGCCGCCCGGGCACGGAAAGGGTCCCGGCGGACGCGCCTCGCCCGCCGGGGAGCGGTCCCGCACACTCGAAGGCCCCGGCAGACAGCTGCTGCCGGGGCCTCGTCGCGTCCGCCCCTCCCGCGCGCACGGCGCAGGGGGCGCCGGGATCAGTCGTGCGGCGTCCAGTACGCGACCAGCCGACCGACGCCGTGCTCCACCGACTTCCAGGAGCCGTTGAAGCTGAGTACGGCCAGCGAGGCGGTGGGGAATCCGCTGCGGTTCATCCGCGGCAGCAGATCGCCCTCGGCCTCGCCGGAGAGCGCGTCGGCAAGGGCGTGCACACCGGGGTTGTGTCCGACCAGCATCAGGTCGGACACGTCGTCGGACGTCTCGTTGAGCAGCGCGATGAGCTCCCCCAGGGAGGCTTCGTAGATCCGCTCCTCATAGACGGTCTTGGGCCGCTGCGGAAGCTCGTGGACGGCGAGCTTCCATGTCTCACGGGTGCGCGTGGACGTCGAGCACAGGGTGAGATCGGGGGTGATCCCGGCTCCGGCCAGCCAGCGGCCGGCGACCGGGGCATCCTTGCGGCCGCGCTCGGCGAGCGGACGTTCATGGTCGCTGGACTCCGACCATTCGGCCTTGGCGTGTCGGAAGAGGACAATCCGGCGTGGTGTATCGGCGCTCATGCGTCCCAGCTTCGCACGAAAGGCGGCGCGGGGCGCGGGGTGTTGAACTGCTGATTCCGCCTCTTGGGGCGGTCCGCGGACGGTCATCAGGCACCACTGCGGACAATCCTGGCCAAGATCTCCAGCAGCGGACCCAGGCTCTGCGGGACGCCGGCGGCGCTCGCCCGGGAGGAACCGGCGACGAGCGTCAGCAGGGCCACGAAGGAGATCACCGGCAGGGCCACCGCCCACCACGGCAGCCGCGCCCGCCGACGCGGGGCGCTGGCGGCGGGTGACCGGCGGTACACGGCGGGCATGCGGATCGCCTCCGTGGCGGCGCGACGGGCGGCGCAGCCCGCGGACCGCGGTGCGCCCACCGCGGGCTGCGGTGTCCTTCGACGCTACGGATCCGCCCCCGCCGTTCCCACCCGGGAAACCACCCACTCGTCCCTGATCCCGACCCC
The DNA here is from genome assembly GCF_004122755.1 of Streptomyces sp. TM32. NCBI lineage: Bacteria > Bacillati > Actinomycetota > Actinomycetes > Kitasatosporales > Streptomycetaceae > Streptomyces > Streptomyces sp. TM32. Next base: position 2,456 of record NZ_SDIG01000107.1, on the reverse strand, counting down.
CTAGGGGACGGTGGGGACGCCGTCCCCCGCGGGCCCGGCTAGGGCGCGGCGATACTCGCGATGATCGCGACGAGAACGGTCACGCCGAGCATGGCGCCCAGGACGAGGAGCAGCTTCTTGTGGCTGTTCTGCGGATTCGGTTCGAGCACTGGCATGGGCCCAGTGTCGCACTCAGACCTCGTCCTCGATCCGGCGGTCCCGGCCGGCCAGCACCCCCAGTGCGATCTGCGGCACCATCAGCCCCGCCGTCAGGGCGATCGGCAGCCCCCAGCCACCGCTGTGCTGGTAGAGCGTGCCGACCAGCAGCGGCCCCGGTATGGCGAGCAGATAGCCCACGCACTGCACGAAGGCCGACAGCTTGGCGACCCCGGCGGAGCTGGTGGCGCGCATCGCGATCATCGTCAGGGCCAGCGTGAAGGTGCAGTTGGAGACGCCCATCAGCAGCGCCCAGGCCCAGGCGCCGGCGGCCGGGGCCAGCCACAGCCCGGCCTGGCCGGCCAGCCCGCACAGCCCCAGCAGCACCACGAGCGGACCCTGATGCCGCATCCGGGCCGCCAGCCGCGGCACCACGAAGGAGAGCGGGACACCCACCGCCATGGTGACCGCGAGCAGTACCCCCGCGGTGCCCGCCGGGACACCGGCGTCCCGGAAGATCTGCGGCATCCAGCCCATCGTGATGTACGCGGCGGTGGACTGGAGGCCGAAGAAGAGGGCCAGCCACCAGGCGGTGGGCGAGGAGGTGATCCGTAGGGGGGCGTCCTCGGGGCGCGCCGCGCCGCCGGCGGACGGTGCGGCGGCGGCCGCGCGCTGCCGTGTCACCACGAGCCAGGGCAGCGCGGCGACGGCGGCGAGCACCGCCCACACCGCCAGACCGGCCCGCCAACTACCGCCCAGCGCACCGGCCATGGGCACGGCGAGCGCCGCGGCGAGCGAGGTGCCCAGCGCCAGCGCCATGGTGTAGAGCCCGGTCATCGGGCCGACCCGGTCGGGGAACCAGGCCTTGATCACGACCGGGATCAGCACATTGCAGACCGCGATACCGGCCAGGGCGATCGTGCTGGCGGCGACGAAGCCGCCGGTGGCGCCGGCGAACGGGCGCGCCGCGACGCCCAAAGTGATCGCGGCCAGCCCGGCGCAGACGATCGTGCCGGGCCCCCAGCGCCTGGCCAGGCGGGGCGCAGCAATACCGAAGACGGCGAAACACAGGGCCGGTACGGAGGTCAGCAGCCCGGCGACGGTGCCGCTCATGCCGAGGCCGTCGCGGACCTCCTCCAGGAGCGCACCGAGGCTGGTGATGGGCGGCCGGAGGCTGAGCGCAGCGAGGACGAGTCCGGCCATGACGATCCGCGGCAGCCAGCGGCCGGCCGGCCCGCCGCCCGCCGTCGGACGCCGGGAGGCGCCTCCCGCAGGGCCGGACCGCGGGAGTCCGGTGTCGTCGGTCGGTCTGGTGGGCGCGGCCGTGGAGCGCTCCTCGGCGGCGCCGAGTATCACGGGATCGTTGTCTCTCATGAGTCAAGCATAGAATCATGGGATGAATAATTGTCCAATGGATATCGGTACCCTCTGCTGGGCCGGGCGGCCGCCGGGGCCCGCCAGGCCCACCGCGCCGCACGCTGTCGTCCGTCCCCCCTGCCATTTCGGAGCGCAGCCATGCCCCTGACTTCTCCCCACCGGTCCGCGCTGGCCGACCAGGTGATCGCGCAGCTCCGCGCCCAGATCACCTCCGGCGAGTGGCCGGTGGGATCCCGTATCCCGACCGAGCCGGAGCTGGTCGAACAGCTCGGGGTGGCCCGGAACACCGTCCGGGAGGCCGTCCGGGCGCTGGCCCACAACGGTCTGCTGGACATCCGGCAGGGCTCGGGCACGTACGTGGTGGCGACCAGTGAACTGGCCGGGGTCATGCACCGGCGGTTCGCCGCGGCCGAGCCCGGCCACGTCGCCGAGCTGCGCAGCGCCCTGGAGGCGTCGGCCGCCCGGCTCGCCGCCCGCCGCCGCACCGAAGCGGACCTGCGGCAGATCGACGGGCTGCTGGAGCGCCGCGAGGCGGCCTGGGAGTCGGGGGCGACCGAGGCCTTCGTGGAGGCCGACGCGACTCTGCACCTGGCGATCGTGGCGGCCTCGCACAACGAGGTGCTGGCCGAGATCTACGCCGACCTCGGAGGCGTCCTGCGCGAATTCCTGCGGGCCGACGTCGGCGAGGAGCTGCGGCCCGAGGCGCACATGGACCACTCCCGCCTGGTGGAAGCGATCCGCGCGGGCGACGGCGACCGGGCCGCCGCCGAGGCGAGCGTGCACCCCTTCGGCTGCCGGCTGACCGTTCCGGGGGCCTGAGGTGCGGCTGCCGGCGGGCCTGAGGGTGGTCGAACGGTTCCCGTAGGGGATGCCGGCGCCCCCTGCAGGGCCACAACGGGGCGGGCGGGGGACGTTGTTCCCGCGGCGCGCGGCGGGGCAGGCAG